>NZ_JAQWGB010000165.1 GCF_029238425.1 Flavicella sp. | reverse complement strand
ACAGGTCCAGAAGTTACCTTGATGCCAACATTCAACTCGTTTGCCAAAATATTAGCAAGCGTTGTTTTTCCCAAACCGGGAGGGCCATGAAATAAAGTATGATCTAAAGCTTCTCCTCTTCTATTTGCGGCTTCTACAAATATTTTTAAATTTTCCAGTGCCTGTTCCTGTCCTGTAAAATCGTCAAAACTTAAGGGTCTTAATTTTTTCTCTACATCCATTTCCTCATGTGAGAAATTGGAGTTTTCTGGATTTAGATTTTCATTCATTCATTCGATGCTTAGATAGCACGAAGATACTAAAAATTATAGCTCACTAAAGACTCTTCCTTTGATTGACTTCCATTTTATCATTTATAAAAATCAATCACAAATAGTCTCTCATTTTAATTCCACTTATATCTCAATAGCAACTCTAAAGAACCATGAGTATTCACCTTTGCGATCTCTGATACATTCATATCATAAGCAAACCCAAAATTAAAATTACTTTTTGAAGAAAACATCGTATATATGGAAACCGATTCTTTCCAACGGTAATTCAAACCAGCTTTCAATTTCTGTTGGTACTCTAAAGTTGTGGATAAATCATAGGTAGCTGTTGCTCCAGCTACAAATCTACTCATGATGGCCGGTATTAATGAAAAATCATCATTGAACTCCATGATATATCCTCCTCCAAAATAAACATGTAAATAGTTTACAATAATCTCGGGTGCATCCACTGCAACTGAATATCTTTCTACTTTTGATGCACTTGGAGTTGAAAGACTCAAATAATACTTCGGATGAGATAGGTAAATTCCTGCACCGATTGTTGGTGTGGCATAACTTTCATTTTCACTAAAAACCATATCTCTATCTGGAGCTCCTGCAGTAGTTAAATTTAAGTTTACAAAACTAACACTTGCTTTTAATCCAAAATGGACATAGTATTCATCTGAAAATTGCACTTCATATGCCAAATCAAAAGAAGCATCTGTTTTATTTAAAATATAAATTTCATCATTTACAACAGACAAGCCAAAACCCAACCTGTCATGAATCGGAGCCGTATATGCAATAACAGAAGTATTTGGAGCATCAGGAACCCCCGTCCATTGACTGCGATAAGACAAACTAGCCTCAGCATGTTTGTTTACAGAAACATAAGCAGGATTGATGATGTTTAAATTAAAATTATACATCGTGAAGTTAGGTTCCTGTTGCGCTGTCAGTTTGATTGCACTTGCAAAACAAAATACACATATCAGAATTCTCATATTTATCATCGTTCTATTTCTACTATTCATCACCTACCTTTTAGTATTTTATATAAATCCAACCTTGCACAATATGTTTACCAGATGTTTTTAAGTCCAATACAAAGAAGTAAGCACCTTCAGGAAGTTTGGCATCTCCGCTTGTAAACATATTTCTTCCGTCCCAAGTATTATCGTAACCATTTGCTTTGTAAACAAGAGCTCCAGACCTACTGAAAATCGATAATTCATTGTTTGGATAGTCTTCGATATCTCTAATCTCCAAGACATCATTGATTCCATCTCCATTAGGAGAAATTCCATAACCTTTCTTTTCTTGAATTTGATTTGCATCCAAATAACCATCATTATCATCATCGTCATCACAATGGTCCGGAATATTATCTAAGTCACTATTTTCAGTACTTATCAAAATTGTGTAGATTTCAGAAAGGACACTAGAATTATATGACAAATCAGTAGCAATAGCGGTAACGTTATAAGTACCATCCTCCTGAGTAACATCACTTAAATCTAAAGTCCAGTTTCCATAAAGATCCGTAGTTCCAAAACCTTCTGAACTTCCATTTATAAACACCTCTACAATACTCTCAGGCTCAGATTTCCCGACAATAATAAAATTATTATCAGATGTCACTTCTCTGTTATTTGGACAGGTAAAGCCAGCCGCCTGCAGCACAATTGGTGCACTAGGAGCTGTAATATCTAAAGTTGTGAAACTTTTAATCTCGCCATATCCTATTCCCATTGAATTCACTGCATAAGCTCTATAATAATAAGTGGTTTCACTATTCAAATTGTTCTCAATGCTTCTAAATGGGTCTTTAGCATCTAGCTCAATTCTTACCAATACAGAAGAATTTTTAGCAACCAAATTTGAATTGACAAACCCTAACATAAATCCTTGTTCTGTCACTTCATTTCCTCCGTTTGAAATCAGTTTCCCTTCAAACAAGGCAGTTTTTCCAGAAACATCAGCGGCCTCCATCGTACTAACCACCGGAACAATCTTCTCAATGGTTAAAGAGCCATCAACAATTGTAATCAAATAATTATCGTTTGAATACTCCATGTAAACTTTATAAACACCTACTTCTTCACCAGGTTCCCTTTTTAGAAGATTGGTAAAATCTAGAGTATTATTGCGATCTCCTGAAGTTATTTTATAAGTAAACTCTGGATCTTCCGTTCCATAACCTTTTGTTAAGTGATCTATCGTAATTGTTAATTCAGAAACTACAATTATTAAATCAGCACTGATATATGTGATTAAATAGTTCGGATGAGAAAGCGTTGAATAAATTGTATATGCTCCTATTTCTTCACCTTCTTCCCTAATCAACTCACCTTCAAATACATCACCCTCTACAAATAAACCAGAAGTAATCTCGTAACTTAAAACAGGATCTAAAGAACCATATCCTTTTGTTTTCTCATCTGCTTTTACTGTTATTACGGATTGAGTAATTTCAAAATCTGCGCCAATGTAAGTAATATCATAATTCGAATTTTCAAACGAAGAATAAATCTTATAGAAACCTACATCCTCTCCTATTTCTCTTGAAAGCTCCATTTCATCCCAACTAGCCAGTGCACCTTCAATAAATTCGTAAGTCAATATTGGGTCTTCCTCTCCATACATTTTTGATTGTACCATTGCAGAAACCGTTACTGCTGCCTTCGTAATATTTAATGATGCCTTTTCGTAGCTAATCTCATAATTGAAATTGGCTATACTTGGAAAAATGGAATAAGAGCCTATATCCTCACCCTTTACTCTTGTAAGGAATATATCCTCGCCAACTTTCATATCTCCGGATGTAATTACATACTCAAAAGCAGGATCTTCTTGACCATATTGCTTAGAAACATCTTTCAACTCAACAGACAACTTAGCCTTTTTGATAACCAATAAGATTTCTTTGGTTATACCTTCAAAATTGACAGATGCACCATATGTTGCTCTTACTTTTACAGCTCCCACATTACCCAGACTGACATTCTCATTTCGAGCGCCAGACAATACGGTACCATTTGCTTCACCAACAATCGTATATGTAACAGGGATATCTGAATCTGTTACAGCTGCTAGCTTGAAGTCCGCATCTCCATATGTCTTTGTGATATTATCAAATTCTAATGTAGGGTTTTGAGGAATAATCGTAAATACTCCTGGATTCAATACTCCTGCAATGATGTTATAATTCTTATCATTTCCACCGAAAATCAAAATATAATACTCACCTACATTTGAGGTAATATCAGCAATGGTAATTGCAACAGGCTCCTCATCAAGATCTAGTTTTGTATCATCATAAACAAAGCCTTCATAATTAATTGTCAGCTCTGGATTCTCAACTCCATACACTCTTGACATATCATCTGCTCTTGCGATTAAGTCTGCTTTTTCAACTGTTAAAATAATATCTCTTGTCACAGAAGCAAAATTAGTAGTTCCCTCTACGGTGGCTCTAATTCTTATTATTCCCGCATTTCCAATTGAAACCATATGATTTCCAATACCAGATAATGTTGTTTCACCAGCGTCTCCAATAAAGCTATAGGTAATCTCGCCTACAGAGGTTGTAGTAGCCTCCAAACTAAAATCTGGATCTCCGTAAACTTTATTAATGTTTGAAAATACTAGAGACGGAATTCTTTCAATAATAGTAAGGACTCCAAGACTAAATATACCCGACTGAATAATATAATTATCATCCCAACCACCATACAATACGATGTAGTATTCACCTACATTTGAATCAATAGTTGCAATGGTTTTTGCTCTAGGCTCAACATCTATATCAGCAGCTGTATCCGTATTTACAAAACCACTATAGCTTATGGTAAAATCAGGATTCTCTGTTCTATAAACTCTAGAAACATTCTCTGCCTTTGCGGATAAAATTGCCTTCTCGATTGTAAGCACAATCTCTTTATAAGATTCAACATAATTAGTCGTACCTGAATAGCTTGCTCTAATAATCACTTTGCCTGCATTTCCAATTGAAACAACTTGATTATTTGCACCAGACAAACTTGTTCCGTTTGCGGCTCCAACAATACTATAACTAACAGTTCCATCTGAATCCGAAGTTGCATTTAAGCTGAAATTATCATCTCCATACACCTTAACAATATCAGAGAATTCTATAGTCGGCATTGCAGGAACAATAGTAAAGTCAATTCCCGAAATCACCTCCAATTCATAATTATTAGGGGCACTCAAGCTTCCTTTCAAAATTTCATAGGTCCCAATATTTTCTCCAGCTGTTCTAACCAAACTACCTTTTAGTATGCTAGAATCTTCAGATAGAGGATTGATTGTAAAGGTCAATGGTGGGTCGTTTTCACCGTACTCTTTAAACTGACCTGCATTTGGTGTAACGATAATCTTTTTTGGAAGAATTTCAAAATCTACTCCAGAGGCAACCATTAAATTATAATTCATATTCGACATCAAATCTCCCCTTGAGATTTCATAAAGTCCGATACCCTCTCCGAAGACTCTTGTAAGGTTTCCTGTCAAAATATCTCCAGACTCTAGAGCTGGGAACATTGTATATTTCAATTTATAGTCCGATTCCCCATATACCTTATTTTGACCAGATACAGGTGTAATCATAATATCTTTAGGCGTAATGCTAAAATCAACACCTGAATCAAATACAAAACTATAATTAGGCCCTGCATCCAAGGTTCCTTTAGAGATATCATAGGCTCCAACATCCTCGCCCGGTGTTCTTAAAAGATTCCCTGTTAAAGCATCTCCTGCAAATAAACTCGGTACAATATTATAGGTAAGAATCGGATCCACTCCTCCAAAAATCTTAGATTGATTCTCTGTTGGTGTTACTTTTATTTGTTTCGTTGAAATAATAAAATCAATATTAGAAGTAAAAACCAAATTATAATTAGCAGTCGTGTTTAAACTTCCTTGATTTATTTCATAAACTCCTACATTTTCTCCAACTCCTCTCGAAAGTTCTCCTGTCAATACATCTCCTAATTCTAAAGCAGGTGCAATATCATATTTCAAGATTGGATCGCCTTCACCGTATACTTTCGACTGTCCGATCAATGGAGTTACGAAAACATCTTTTGCTGTTATGTTAAAATTAACCCCTGGAGTAAATAATAACGAATAATTAGCACTAGCTGCAATATTACCTTTGGTAATCGAGTACGTACCTATATTTTCTCCTGAAACTCTATTTAGTTTTCCGGTTAACACGTCTCCCATAACTAATGCTGGAGTTATATCATAAAACAACTCTGGATCAATTTCTCCATAAAATTTTGTTTGGCTTGCAACTGGCGTTATCGTAATTGTTTTTGGGGTAATGCTAAAATCTACCCCTAAATTATACACCAATATATAATTAGAACCAGCAGTTAATGAACCTTTGGTAATGGCATAGTCTCCAATATTTTCACCTACAACCCTAGATAAATTACCATAAAACAAATCGCCACTTTCCAATCCTGATGAGACATTGTATGCTAGTATTGGATCTGCATCTCCATAAACTTTAGATTGCCCTGCTGTAGGAGTAATGGTAATTGTTTTTGCGGTTATTGAAAAATCAATACCAGAATCAAACAATAAAGTGTAGTTAGGTCCCGCACTTAATGTTCCTTGACTTATTTCGAAATTCCCAATATTTTCACCTAATACTCTCACAGCATTCCCGGTAAAACTATCTCCCAATTCTAAATCTGGTGCGTATGTATAGGTCAAAACAGGATCTACCTGTCCGTAAACTTTACTTTGACCCATTGTTGGTGTTATTCTAATTTCTTTAGGGGTAATACTAAAATCAACACCTGAATTAAATACTATAGTATAGTTTGACCCTGCGTTTATAGTACCCCTTGAAATCGCATAATCTCCAATGTTCTCTCCTGGAATCCTTTGTAAGGCTCCGGTAAAGGCATCTCCACTTTCTAATTGGGGAGCAATCGTATACTTAAATATAGGATCAACCGAACCAAACACTTTAGATTGTCCGGCTGTTGGTGTAACTGAAATAATTTTAGGTGTAATAAGGAATTCTATTCCAGAAGTAAAAATCAAAGCATAATTAACCCCAGCAGTCAAAGTTCCTTCTACTATCTCATAAGCACCAATATTTTCTCCTGGAACTCTATTCAAACTTCCAGAAAAAGCATCCCCAATTTCTAAATTTGGAGTTACTGAATAGGTTAAAATAGCATCCGATGCTCCGTAAACTTTTGTCTGACTAACTGTAGGAGTTATCGTTATCGTTTTTGCACTGATACTAAAATCTATTCCTGAATTAAATAGTAAGTTATAATTTGAACCTGCATCCAAGCTACCTTTAGTTATTGAATAAACACCTACATTTTCACCAGGAGTTCTTGACAGTTCTCCAGAAAACACATCACCAACTTCAAGAGCCGGAGAAACACCATAGGTATAAACTGGATTAGTTTCTCCATAAACTTTAAATTGTCCAGCATTTGGCGTTACTGTTATCGATTTTGGTGAAATAGAAAAATCGATACTTGAATTAAATTTCAAAGTATAATTAGGTCCCGCATCCAAGCTTCCTTGATTAATAGCGTAAGACCCAACATTTTCACCCGTCACTCTCACAAGACTACCTGTAAATACATCTCCACTTTCCAACAGTGGTACATTATCAAAGGTGAGTATAGGATTCAATGCTCCATATATTTTACTTTGAGACAGTCTAGGTGTTATATTAATTTCTTTTGAAGTAATGCTAAAATCTACGCCTGCATTAAATACAATAGTATAATTAGTTCCTGCAGTTAAAGTACCTAAACCAATTGCATAATTTCCGGTATTCTCACCTGAAGTACGATCTAATTGGCCTATAAAATTATCTCCTGACTCCAATAAAGGTGCTGTGGTATATGTAAAAACCGGATCTACAGATCCAAACACTTTTGATTGGCCCGGATTCGGTGTGATGCTAATTTCTTTAGGCGAAATAGTATAGTTGACACCTGAACTAAATAGGATTGAATAATTAAGACCTGCATCCAATGACCCCTGTACAATGGAATAATCACCGATATTCTCACCAGGATTTCTTGCAAGACTTCCTGTAAAAGAATCTCCTGTTTCTAGGTTTGGAGAAACATCATAGTTAAGTACTGAACCAATCGATCCATACACCTTAGATTGCGCCGTTAGAGGTGTTACTGTAATTTGCTTTGAGGTGATGCTGAAATCTATTCCCGCAATAAATTTCACGGTATAATTAGCCCCTGCATCTAAACTACCTTCTATGATATCATAATCACCAACATTCTCACCAGGATTCCTTAATAACTGACCAGAAAAAACATCTCCTAGTTCCAAAGATGGTGAAACAGTGTATGTAAAAATAGGATCCGTTTCTCCATAAACTTTGGACTGACCAACTTGAGGTGTTACAGTAACCTCCTGCGGAACAATCATAAAATCAATCCCTGAAATAAATTTAATTGTATAATTTGCTCCAGCACTTACATCTCCTTGGGTAATTGTGTAAAACCCAACTGACTCTCCAGGTACCCTTGTAAGGCTTCCCATAAAGAAATCTCCAGATTCTAATACTGGTGCATTATTAAAACTTAACAATGGATCCGTTTCTCCATATATTTTAGATTGCCCCGCAACTGGCGTAATACTAATTTCTTTAGGGGTTATACTAAAATCTATACCCGTATTGAAACTTATTAAATAATTAGATCCTGCAGATAAACTTCCAATATTGATAGGATAGCTACCTACATCTTGTCCGAATGTCCTGGATAAGTTTCCTGTAAATGTATCACCCGCTATCATACTAGGAGAAACATCATAGGTTAATACCGAATCTGTAGTTCCATAAATCTTTGTTTGACCTGCTATTGGAGTTATTTGAATTTCCTTTTCTGTAATTGATAAAACCCCACCTGTACTATAAGATAATGTATAGTTAACATTAGCCCCCAAGGTTCCTTGATTGATGGCATACGAACCTACATTCTCACCAGCAGTTCTTTGTAAGACGCCTGTCAAAACATCACCTGCTTTTAACGAAGGGACAATCGAATAGCTCAACACTGGATCCGCTTCTCCATAAACTTTGGTCGCATTATCAGCAGACACAACTATTGCTTTCTTTCCAATTGAAAGTGTCATATCTATATAACCACCATCAATGGTGCCATGTTGTGCAACTGTAGCTCGAACTGTCACTGTACCAACACTTCCTAAAGAAACGGTCTCATTATTTAAACCACCCAAAGTAGTACCCACAGAGGTAGCACTTACAATGCTATACGTAATAACACCACCAGAATTTGATGTAGCCAACAAATCAAAATTAGGATCCCCATAGGTTTTATTGACATCTGTAAATGTCGTCACCAATTCCATCACATTAGTCACCGAAATATCCACATCCTGATTTTCAGAATCTCCGAAAATATTGGTTACAGTGATATTCACTTTATAAACATTATCGCCATTTGCATCTGTAGGATTTTCAAAATCGGGGGAGTTTTTAAAAGTTACCTCACCTGTTATAGGATCAATGTTAAAAAGAGCCTCATCATTTCCTGAACCAAAACTATAAACCAAGGCAGATATTTTAACCGCGGACGCTGTGTAGGCCGTTGTAACAATATTCTCCATCACTGCTACTGCGGTTGCAGAAGTAAAAACCGGTTTAAGGGCAGTAATAGGATTACTCATATTTCTAGTCAGTAAATCTTGTGCAGCAACATCCGACGCAACCTGGTTTTCAATATTATTCGCATTATCATTGACACCGTCACCCATCAACCAAACTTTGGTACCAAATGCTCCCAAACTGGCGTCATTCGGATTTATTTGAAAGTTTGAAGTGGTTCCGTTTACATCAGGCTGTCTCCAATCCCTACCTACTTTGTAATCATTCAACCATTTTAACGGGTCCAAGGTAATTTCCCTTATCTCAGTATCCGAAGGTAAGTCCTCACCCTGTTTTAACGTTGTAGCCACTACCGAGGCAATCATACCATGACTTAAACCAGCATTGACAAAACGAGCACCTACATAAAAATCTCCTGTAATTGTACCTGTATAACCTTGATCATCTATATACCAATCTCCTGAAGGAGTAGAAACGGCTCCCGTACTTATATCAACCAACCTAATTCTAAAAGGTGTTGTAGCTAAATCGTCTGTTCGAATCCCATTATAATCAACATAAACCGCATACCATTTTCCAGAAACCAAATTCGTATCAGCTCTCCATGAAATATGATTTTTATCGTTCCACCACCACCAGCTACTTCCTGGTTTATGACGTCCTAAATAAAAAGTCAATTTATTATTTACAACAGCAAGCAGCAGTCTTCCATTATGATCATGTTCACTAGTACCAGCTGTCTGGGACCATAAGCCACTTTGTCCTCCATCATCAGTATGTCTAAAAACAACACTTGTAGCCCAAGGCTGACCCCCATTTGCTGTTTTTCCAGAACCAGCCGCAACGCCACTCATAAAGCTACGTCTTAGCGGGTTATTCCAATCCGCATTTGTATTTGCAACCAAATAATCGTTATTCCCATCGAAGTCAACCGCATATTCGAACGGAGTTGTAGATGTAAAGGCAGCAGCTCCGAATGCCATCCATTTAGGTAATTTAGTGTCAGAACTAGTTTTGGAACTTGTATTGAAGTAAGTATTCTTTTTATCAGTCCTATTTAAAGAAACAATGTCAAATCCTGAGTCGATATTCAACGCATCAAAAAAAGAATAAACATAATTAGAGCTATCCTTAGCGTCAAAAGGAATAGTCTTGTATTCGGTAGAAAACACCAATAAGGGTACTAAAAAGCACATGACAAAAAACTGCCATTTACTTCTAAGGCAGGGGTAGGCCATAGTAGAAAAGTTAGGGGTAGATAACTATTTAATAAAAAACCGAAGACACTTAAGTAGTAGTAGCATCATTGGTTTACAACAAATTATGAAAATAAATTTTCAATGAAATCAAGGAGATTTATAATTTGAAATATTTAAACAAATAAGTACTAGTATTTTTTCTAAAATCAAATTTTGGGGTAGGTTGATCATAATTATTAGTTTTATTCGACCAATATACAAAAAAATCCATTTATAGCTATTTTTGAACTGATTATTAGCTAAATACACCCATTTATAGACAAAAACAATGATTTATAGCGATAATTGAATATCCCTATTTTCCACAGCACACCATTCAATCTGTTGCTACTCCAAAATATAGCCAAGAAACGTTTTCATCATAACAGTTAATTTGTTCATGCCATTCACCCTGTTCTATAGTCATGCAATCACCTGATTCAAGCGTATGTTTAACTCCATCCACTACAAAATCTACCTTACCGAATTGTATGAAAAACACTTCATACATAGAATCATGCTTGTGTCGTTCCACAAACTGACCCGGTTTAAAAATAGCAGAACCAAACATCATCAATTGAGGTACTATATTATTGCCTAAGAAAACTTTTTTTTTAATATCTTCATTATGGCTAACTCCTAACTCTGGTAATAATTTTGTTTTTACTAGTTTCATAATTGCTTCGATTAAAATATGTACAAATACTAAAATAAAAAAGCCTTTCTAAATTAGAAAGGCTTATAATATAAATTTTCAAATCAATTAAGATTCTTCTTCTCCATCTTTTAATGGCACATCTTGCATAACGAAATCTTCATCGTGTCCTGGCTTACTATAATCATAAGCCCAACGCTCAACTGAAGGGATTTTACCTGGCCAGTTACCATGAATCCCCTCCACAGGAGTAGTCCATTCTAATGTTGTAGATCTCCAAGGGTTCTGCACTGCAGTTTTTCCTTTGTAGATACTCATAAAGAAGTTTACCAAGAAAATAATTTGTCCAATACCACCGATCAATGCGAAAATAGTTATCACAACATTTACATCTGATAAATCATCAAATAATGGAAATGCAGTATTCGTATAATATCTACGAGGTAGCCCCGCTAATCCAATAAAATGCATTGGGAAAAACACTCCATATGCCGCTATTGCAGTAATCCAGAAATGCCAATATCCTAATGTTTTGTCCATCATCTTACCGTACATCTTTGGGAACCAGTGATACACACCAGCATACATTCCATAAATAGCGGATACACCCATTACTAAGTGGAAATGCGCCACAACAAAATATGTATCGTGTACATTAATATCCAACGCACTATCTCCTAAAACAATACCTGTTAAACCTCCTGTAATAAATGTAGAAACTAGTCCAATTGAAAACAACATAGCTGGATTCATTTGAAGGTTACCCTTCCATAGCGTTGTTATATAATTAAACGCTTTTACAGCAGATGGGATTGCAATCAACAACGTTGTAAATGTAAATACAGAACCTAGGAATGGATTCATTCCAGAGATAAACATATGGTGACCCCATACGATTGTCGACAAGAATGCGATTGCCATAATAGAACCAATCATTGCACGATAACCAAAAATAGGCTTACGTGAGTTGGTTGCTATAACTTCAGAGGTTATTCCTAATGCAGGCAATAATACAATATACACCTCAGGGTGTCCTAAGAACCAGAACAAATGCTCAAACAATACTGGAGATCCACCTTGATAGTGTAATACTTCACCACTGATAAAAATATCAGATAAGTAAAACGAAGTACCAAAACTTCTATCAAAAATCAACAATAGAGCTGCCGATAATAATACAGGGAAAGAAACCACACCAATAATTGCCGTGATAAAGAAAGCCCACATTGTAAGTGGCAATCTTGTCATTTTCATTCCTTTTGTTCTTAAATTTAAAATCGTAACGATATAATTCAAAGAACCAATTAATGATGATGCTACGAATATCGCCATAGAAACTAACCATAAAGTCATCCCCATTCCTGAACCAGGAATTGCTTGTGGCAAGGCAGATAACGGAGGATAAATAGTCCAACCAGCAGATGCAGGTCCAGCCTCAACAAACAACGAAATCACCATGATTACACTAGAAATAAAGAACATCCAGTATGAGATCATGTTCATGAATCCAGAAGCCATATCACGTGCTCCAATTTGCAAAGGAATCAAAAGATTACTAAAAGTTCCACTCAATCCAGCCGTTAACACAAAGAAAACCATGATTGTACCATGAATTGTTACCAATGCTAAATACATATCAGGATCCATTACTCCATCCGTTTGATGGTGTCCTAAAAAAGCTTCTACAATTGAAAACGAATGCTCCGGCCATGCAATTTGCAAACGGAATAACATAGACATAAGAACTCCGATTACACCCATAATAATACCGGTAATCAAGAACTGCTTAGAAATCATTTTGTGATCTTGACTAAAGATGTATTTAGTTACAAAAGTTTCTTTATGATGATGTTCTGACATAATATAATTTATTTTTTTTATCCCCTAAGGGAAAGAAAATGTTTATTCTTTAATTATCCTTATTTAACTACTTCTGCGATTGTTTTTTGTTGTTTCAACCAGCTGTAAAAATCAGCCTCTTCTTCAACAACAATTTTCATTTGCATGTTATAGTGAGATGCTCCACAAATTTTATTACATAACAATAAGTAATCAAACTCATAAGGATCTTCACCTTTCTCTTTTCTTACTTTATTTACTCTCGCTACTTTACGAACTGTCTCTTCTTGAACTCTCATTTCCTCAGTAGTAAATTTAGGAGTAAATCCAAATTCAGTTACCATCCCAGGAACACAGTTCATTTGAGCTCTAAAGTGAGGCATGTAAGCAGAGTGCAATACATCTTGAGAACGGAATTTAAACACAACCTTTCTTCCTTTAGGTAAGTGTAATTCTCTTACAGGAATATCATCAGCAGAATTTGCATCCGTCATGTCAACACCCATAGTGTTAATTCCCTTAATGTTTCTTACGTTACCACGACCTAATGTATTATCAGCTCCTGCATATCTAGCTTGCCAGTTAAACTGCTGTGCATACACTTCAATCACAATCGGATCTTCAGCATCAGATAAATCCATTACATCGTTCCAAGTATACAATCCGTATCCAATTAACAATGTCAATGCGATTGCTGGAACTGTTGTCCAAATCAATTCTAATTTATGGCTATCAGCATAGAACAACGCTTTTCTATTATTGATACCTCTGTATTTATACGCGAAGTAAAACAACAATCCCTGAGTCGCAAATTGAACTATTCCAATCATTACGAAAGAAATCAAGAATAAGTTATCATCATTCTCACCTTCAATAGAAGCTGATTCAGGCAACATCAAATCATTCAAAAAGAATAAGCAGTATGCCATTAAAATGTAGAAACCTATAAGGAAAACTAAAAATAGCTTCCCGTGTAAATCATTATCCTTTTCAGTCGCTAACGGGTTTTCTTCTAATTTTGAAATCGCCGTAACTTCCTCGTTTTTATCATTTCTTAAAATTACCTTCCCGTAACTTGTCAATCTATTCACTTGCCAAATCCCTAGGGCTACTGCAACAGCTAAAAAGATGTAAAATAAAGCTAGCATATGTTCTATTTATTTATAATTATTATTTAATATATATTAGTAATGGAAAGTTTCACTTTCATGTAAGAAAGGATTTCCTTTAGCTAATAAAGGTGCTTTAGCAATTGTTGAGAATACTGCGTATATAAACAATCCTAAAAAGAATAATATTGCACTGATTTCAGGAATTCCGAAGAACCACTCTCCTCCAACAGTCGCTGGCATTACCATGATAAAAACATCTGTATAATGACCTAATAATACTACAACCCCAGCTCCAATCACAAAGTTTGGAATTCTTTTGTAATCACTGTTGATTAACAATAAGATTGGGAAAATGAAGTTCATAGGAATCATCATTAAGAAAGGCAACTTGTATTCTTCAAATCTTTGAACAAAATAAGTTGTTTCCTCAGGCATATCAGCATACCAAATTAACATAAATTGAGAGAACCATAAGTATGTCCAGAAAATACTGAAACCAAACATAAATTTAGCTAAATCATGAATATGACTATTGTTAACATATTCTAAATGTCCTTTTGATTTTAAGTACACAGTAACCATAGCAATTACAGTTATTGCAGATACTAAGAAAGTAGCCAACACGTACCATCCAAATAATGTACTAAACCAGTGAGGGTCTAAAGACATAATCCAATCCCAAGACATCATAGATTCAGTGAATAAGAAGAATCCTAAAAATGCCACAGACATTTTAAAATTTTTCTTATAACTAACTAAATTCGTTTCATTGTCTTCAGCTAAAGAAGCTTTTCTAGACAAATGACGGTATAAGTTCCATCCTACGATATATACAATAGATCTGATTGTCCAACCTGGTACGTTCAACCACCAGCTTTTTCCATCAATAATGGCATCATAATTCGCTGCCGTTGGATCTACCGTTCCTGGAGCCATCCAAACAAACAAGTGATGTACATGAGCAGATCCTAATAATAAGATTACTAATAAAATCATTGTTACAGGTAACAAATTTCCTGTGATTCCTTCCATAACTCTAAAAAGAACAATTGACCAACCTGCTTGAGCTACTCTTTGAATTGCATTGAAAGCCAATACTAAAAGTGTTACTCCAAAGAAAAACAAACAAGCTACGTAAAATGCCGCCCAAGGTCTGTTCTTTAATTGATGATATACATGTTCTGCATGGCTATCTCCATGATCTTCCTCACCATGTGCTGTCACTTCTTCATGAGCTTCACCGTGAGTATCATGATGCGCTTCTGCATGACCATGAGCGTCATGAGCTGCTTCTGCATGATGTTCTACATGAGCATCTGCTTCAGCATGATGCGCTTTACCGTGAGAACCATGAGCATTTTCTGCATGATGCAAGTGCTCTTTTACTTCTTCAATTGAACTAGGCGTTGACAAGAAACCTGAGATCACTCCCACAGCTCCTATAACCATTAATGCCAATGCAATTGTTTTTAATTTTCCTGAAAACTGATACATATAATTCGAATTCAATCTTTATTAAAGATTATTTTAATAAATCGTTTCTTAATTTTTGAACATGGTTCACAACTTGCCAACGCTCTTCTCCCGTCAATTGAGAAGCATGTGATCCCATTAAGTTTCTTCCGTACATAATTACGTGATAAATACTACCTTCTGTAATATCTCTGTCTTTGTAATTAGGTATTCCTAAAAACTTTTCTCTCTTTACTAAATCCCCTTGACCGTCACCTTTTTTACCATGACATACTGCACAATAGATTCCGTATAACGCTTTCCCTTTTTCACTGTTCTTAGTGTACTCAGTTAATGGAGATTTTAATTCGTTCTTTGCTGCATCATATCCTTCATTAGAATTAGGATAATCATAAGGTACTTGACCTCTCGCAATAGTTCCTTCAACCGGTGATTGAGAATCCATTCCATTTGCAAACGCAGTATTCACACCATAAGGTTCATAAGCTACAGAAGTATACATATCTGGCATGAACTGAACTTGTGGCTTCGTTTTATCATTACATGAAGTAAACGCGATTGCGACAAATAAAATTGCTGCTATTTTAGTGATCGTATTTCTCATCTCCTTATTGCTTTTCAATTACGTTAATTTCAACTGCACCTGTTTCATTCAACAAAGACTTTAATTCATCTTCGTTATCATGAATAGCGATTTCCATTAAAAAATGGTCATCTGTCGTTCTTACATCAGGATTCTCTGCTGCTTTAAATGGCCAAATTCTACTTCTCATGTAAAATGTAATCACCATTAAATGGGCTGCGAAAAACACTGTCAATTCAAACATGATTGGCACGAAAGCAGGCATGTTTAAAAACCAACTAAAGTTAGGTTTACCACCAATATCTTGTGGCCAATCCTGAATCATCATATAGTTCGTCATCCAAATTGCAAAACCCAAACCAGTCAATCCATATAAGAAAGCCGTTATAGCTAGTTTTGTATGAGGCAATCCCATAGCCTTATCCAATCCGTGAACTGGGAAAGGTGTAAAGACATCCTCAATATGAATGTGTTTTTCTTTTACTGTCTTAACGGCATCCATCAGGATGTCATCATCATTATATAAGGCGTGTATTACTTTATTACTCATGATTTCCGTCTCTTAATTTTTTATAATTTTCTCCTGATACCTTCAAAATAGATTTTACCTCTGCTTGAGCAATTACTGGGAATGTTCTAGCATATAATAAAAATAATACTCCAAAGAATCCTATTGTTCCAATGAAAATACCTATATCTACAAATGTAGGCTCAAAACGAGTCCATGCAGATGGTAAATGTCCTTTACTTAATACAATCGCAATAATGTCAAAACGCTCAAACCACATTCCAATATTAATAGCAATAGAGATTAAGAATGAAGCGATAAAACTTCTTCTAAACTTTCTTACCCACAATAACTGAGGGATCAAAATGTTGAATAAAATCAATGACCAGAATGCCCAACCGTATGCACCAGTTGCTGCACCGACAGACATGTATGTAAAGTTTTCATAAGGAGAACCTGTATACCAAGCAATAAAAAACTCAGAAGCATACGCCACAGCAACAATACCACCCGTTAACATAATAACGAAGTTCATGTATTCAACGTGTAAACGTGTAATGTAGTTTTCTAAGTTTGTAACTTTTCTCATAATTCCTAACAACGTTTGTACCATTGCGAATCCAGAGAAGATTGCCCCAGCAACGAAGTATGGAGGAAAAATTGTTGAGTGCCAACCCGGGTTGATAGAAGTGGCGAAATCCATAGATACAATTGTATGTACTGAAAGTACTAAAGGAGTTGCTAAACCAGCTAACACCAAAGAAACTTCTTCAAAACGTTGCCAATCTTTTGCTCTACCAGACCATCCGAAACTTAACAAAGCATAAATTTTCTTTTGGAAAGGCTTTACTGCTCTATCTCTTAACATTGCAAAATCTGGAAGTAAACCTGTCCACCAGAACACTAATGAAACCGATAAATACGTAGAAATTGCAAATACATCCCAAAGCAACGGTGAGTTAAAGTTTACCCATAAAGATCCAAATTGATTTGGAATTGGTAATACCCAGTATCCATTCCATGGACGACCCATGTGAATTAATGGAAACAAACCTGCTTGGAATACCGCAAAGATTGTCATAGCCTCCGCAGAACGGTTAATAGCCATTCTCCATCTTTGACGGAATAATAATAATACTGCTGAGATCAATGTACCGGCGTGACCAATACCTACCCACCAAACGAAGTTAGTAATATCCCAAGCCCATCCAATGTTCTTGTTCAATCCCCATACTCCAATACCTGTTCCGATAGTATAGGTAATACACCCTATACCCCACAAAAAGGCAATTAATGAAATTGTAAATGCTATGTACCAATTTTTATTTGCTTTCCCTTCAATAGGCTTAGCAATATCAACCGTAATATCGTGGTAACTTTTATCCCCTAATACTAATGGTTCTCTAATAGGTGCTTCGTAATGAGACGACATAATTTATATATTGTTTCTTAATTAATTTAGTTTATGCTTCTTCCGTGTTTCTTACCTTCACTTGGTAAAGTACATTATTATCAGTTCCAATAGCCTCTAACAAACGGTAAGCTCTTTTATCTTCTTTCTTAGCAAGGATTGCGTCTTCCGACTCATTTACATCACCAAATACTAAAGAACCAGTTGTACAAGCTGAAGAACATGCTACTGCATCGTTAAATTCACCCGGAGCAACTTTTCTACCTTCTTTCTTAGCATTTAAAATAACCGCTTGCGTAGACTGGATACAGAAAGAACATTTTTCCATAACCCCTCTAGAACGAACAACAACATCAGGATTCAATACCATTTTTCCATATTCGTCATTCATATTGAAATCGAACTCAGAATTCTCATTGTATTTGAACCAGTTAAAACGACGCACTCTATAAGGACAGTTGTTTGCACAATATCTTGTACCAACACATCTGTTGTATGCCATTTGATTTTGACCTTGACGACCATGAGATGTCGCAGCTACTGGACAAACCGTCTCACATGGAGCATGGTTACAGTGCTGACACATTACTGGTTGGAAAGATACTTGTGGATTTTCAGCAGGAGCTTCTAAAGCATAATAAGTATCAACTTCATCAGAAGTAGAATTTATGTTTTCTTCTCTCTCTGCAGAATCAGCATCCAATTCAGAAGAATAATATCTATCGATACGCAACCAGTGCATATCTCTACCTACACGTACTTCATGCTTACCAACTACTGGTACATTATTTTCAGCGTGACATGCAACAACACAGGCTCCACATCCAGTACATGAACCTAAATCAATAGAAAGGTTAAAGTGATGTCCTATACTACGATCTTGATCGTCCCATAAATCTACACTATTTACTTCTACCTCTTCGTGCTTTAAAGATACTTTCGTAACCTGATTCCAAGATTCCTTTGGATCTAAATCTGTATTGCTATAATCTTTAAATGATACTTCTTTTAATATTTCATATCTACCAGCAATTGTATGTTGTAACTGCTCACAAGCAAATTTGTGAGTACCACCAACATTTTCAATTGTTGCTATCTGAACATTTTTATTATCAGCAGAAAAAGCATAAGCATTTACACCTACCTGCATTTCAGATTTCATTGCTTTTGTTTTACCATATCCAACAGACAAACCTAAAGAACCTTTAGCTTGACCAGGTTGAATTAATACTGGTACATTTTCAACAACAACACCATTTACAGTAACATTTGCATATTGACCGTCAATAGCACCATTATCTCTAATTGGGTTTGTGAACCCTTGAGCATCAGCATCTGCTTGAGAAATCAATAAGTAGTTATCCCAAGATGCTCTTGTTAATGGATCTGGTAACTCTTGCAACCAAGGGTTGTTTGCTAGTTGACCATCACCTATTGCAGTAGAAGCAAATAAAGTCAATTCAAATGCTCCTGTTTGAACAGAAGATTTTAATGCTTTTGCAGCTTTCGCCACATCAATACTATTTCCTTTTAATGCACTTACTTCCTTAGAATAAATTCCATCATGCAATGCTTGATTCCATGAAGTACCTCCTAAGATATCTGCATTCCAAACATTTGTTAAATAATCATAGTAAGATTGCTCACTACCAGACCATGCTAACAAACAGTCTTGAAATTGTTTTGTATCAAATAATGGATTTACAGTAGGTTGTGTCAAACTGTAAGATCCTTCTTGAATTTGAACATCACCCCAAGCCTCTAAATAATGAGGAGTTGGCAATGCATATTGTGCAACACTTGCAGTTTCGTCTTCGCTAGAAGCAAAAGCAACTGAGAGTTTTACTTTTTTCAATCCTTTTACAAAAGCAGCACTATTTGCTAATGTGTAAACTGGATTTGTATTATAAGTTATAACTGCACCAATTTTACCAGCATTCATTTCTGCGATTAATAAGTCTACAGCAACGTCAGAACCTTGTCTTGTATACTTTACCGCAGCAGTATCAATAACCTCACTTTGTAAGTATTGATTTAATGCCAATGCAATTAATTGAGCATTTTTATTTTGAATTCCTGTAACTACAACTCCATGCTTTCCAGCAGCTTTTAATTGCTTCGCAGCTTTCAAAACAGCACCATCTTTAGAGGTTGTTTTAGAAGTTAAGCTTTCACCAGTTACAGCATTATATAAATTGATCAAAGCATAAATCTGCTCTGATGGTTTTACTACAATTCTTTTATCAGCATTAGAACCTGTCAAAGACATATTTGATTCTACCTGAATATGACGAGACATTTTTCCTGCCTCAACATTTCTACCCTCTGTATAGCTTTTCTCAAAACCACCACCTTGCCAATCTCCTAAGAAATCTGCACCGATAGCAACAATAGTTTTTGCTTCAGAAAAATCATAATTAGGTAATGCTCTTTTTCCGTATACTTCTTCAAACGCATCCAAAGCAGTAGACTCAGACATTGCATCATACTGAACATGCTCCACGTTTCCGTTTACAGCAGTAAAATCAGCTATCAATTTCTCTGTAGATGGACTTGCTAAAGTACCCGTCAATAAAACAACTTTTTCTCCAGAGGCTTTTAATTCAGCCAATGTAGATTTAACTTGTGCATTAACATCAGACCATGAAGAATCGTTTCCATTTACTTTAGGTCCTTTTAAACGTAAACTATCATACAAAGAAAGTACAGAAGCCTGTACTCTTGCATTCGTAGTTCCATTTGCCAATTTGTTTGGCTTGATAAGAATTGGTCTTCCTTCTCTAGTTTTCACTAAAACATTTGCAAAATCGTAACCATCAGCAATAGTACTCGCATAATAATTTGCGATTCCAGGTGTGATCTCTTCCGGTTTTACAACATAAGGAATTGATTTTCTAACGGGACCTTCACAAGCAGCAAGCGAAGCAGCAGCAGTTGAAAATCCAACATATTTTAAAAAGTCACGACGAGAAGTAGAAGATTCTTCTAAACTCTCTTTATCTCCTAAAAATTCATCTGCACTCATTTCTGAAACAAACTCCTTTTCTTCAAGCTTAGCAACAATCGAACTATTTTCGTTTAGTTCTTCAACACTTTTCCAGTATTTTTTGTTAGATGCCATGTTATATATAGGTATTTTATAAACTTAATAATTGATTAGTAGTGACATTTTCCACATTCTTTCCCTCCCATTTGAGCGACAGTCACTTTTTCTACACCATACTTTTTAGATAAATCTTCATGTATGTTTTTGTAGTATCCATTTCCTTCCATTTTAACTTTGGTCTCTTTATGACAGTCGATACACCATCCCATAGTTAAAGGAGAATATTGATATACTTCTTCCATTTCTTCAACAGGACCATGACATTTCTGACATTTGATTCCTCCAACAGTTACGTGTTGTGAATGGTTATAGTATGCAAAGTCTGGTAAGTTATGGATTCTTGTCCATACGATAGGCTCAGTTTCACCTGTATACTCTAAGTTCTCTGAATCCCATCCAGCAGCTTTGTAAAGCTTCTGAATCTCACCATCGTAAAATGCTTTTGAATGCTCTGCTGTAGCAGTTTCCTCAGCAACTTCTCCGATGTTCTTATGACAGTTCATACAAACATTTACAGAAGGAATTCCCGAAGTCTTACTGTTCTTCGCTGCAGAGTGACAATACTGACAGTCAATTTTATTATCTCCAGCATGTATTCTGTGAGAGAAGGCAATAGGCTGTACTGGCTGATATCCTTGATCCACACCTATACTCATAAGTGCTGTAAACCCGAAATAAGCAATATTAAACAACAAGATGATCGTAGCCACAATTTTCAAGAAACCATTATCACTCTTAAAGTAAACATACACTACTAACCCAGCTAAAACCAAGAAAACAACATATGATATCAAGTTCGAAGAACCTGATTCTTTTACTTCAACGGGAGCCGCAGCCACTGCAGCAGCACCAGCTTTCTTAACAGGATCAGCATCCAAATAAGCAACTATATTTTCAATATCTGCATCTGCAAACTGAGGAAAAGCAGTCATTGGAGACCCTTTATACTCTTCATAAATTGCAATTGCATCTGCATCACCAGAAGCTCTTAAGGCATTGTTATCCTTAATCCATGCTTTTAACCAATCCATTTCTCTCCTTTCAGAGATTTTCCCTAACGCCGGTCCTACTAGTTTTTTATCTAATTTATGACAAGCGGCACAATTAGCATTAAACAAACTTTTACCAACTTTTGCATCTCCTTGCGCAGACAAACTGAAGGTAAAAAGAAATAAGAAAGTAAGACTAGCAACTACTAATCTTCCGATTTGA
This sequence comes from Flavicella sp., assembly GCF_029238425.1. Classification (GTDB taxonomy): domain Bacteria; phylum Bacteroidota; class Bacteroidia; order Flavobacteriales; family Flavobacteriaceae; genus Flavicella. Next base: position 40,662 of record NZ_JAQWGB010000165.1, on the reverse strand, counting down.
CTGTGTTTTTTCACACTTTTCATACTTAAAAATATAAATTTTCTATCTTAATTTGAGATGAAACCATCCGATATAGACACGCATTAATTTCCCCAAAATTTTGAGCAAAAGTACTACTTATTACCAAAATTGTAAATTAAAAAAGGAAGCTAAGAACTAATTTATAGTTGTTCTAAATAACATTCTTCTCTAAACTGATAGCTTCCAATATTTTAAATATTTCGAAATCGATTAAGAAGCTTCATTTTCAATACTTTCCGTTCTTTTATTATCAACCATTTAAACTCTAATTACACTACTGTTTAACCCACTCTAAAACAAGCATTTTATACACCTCTTTAATTGGATATCGCAACACATGACAATAATCAATTTTTATCTAAAATATTACAAAATCATCTATGCTCAAATATTTTATCGTTTAGTCTACAAAGAAAATTTTAGTAAATTAACAATTCTATAGAGCTACATAAAAATCAAACCTTTATTTTTGCCTTTTTACTTAACACATTATGAAAAACAGAATTTTATTTATTATTGGTTTAATATGCATTCCAACTCTAGGCTTTTCCCAAATAACTACAGAGAAAAGCTTACAAACTCTGTTAGTAAAAAAAAGAGCCTACAACCAGCAGTCTAAACAAGGTTTCTGCATACAATTGTATAATGGGAATGAAAAAACAGCTTTGAAAAGAATGCAGGATTTTAAGGAATTATTTCCTGAAATAGAAATCAAAAGAATTTATAAGGTACCTGAGTGGAAAGTTCAGACTATTTCCTACAAAACACGAATTGAAGCCGACAGAGCGCTAAATAAAATAAAAGAAGAATATCCTGGAGCGAGGGTATTATAAAAAAAAGACCATTCAAATGAATGGTCTTTTTTTATTTGGCATTATCTAAATAATAGATAACATTTAAAATTTCTTCATCGCTTAAATAAGAATAAGAGATCATTGGGATCTTATTAAACTTATTGTATACTTCAATAGCCTCTTTATCACCTTTAGCAATCATAGCTTTACTGTCTTTTATAAACTGAACAGTCCACTCTAATTTTCTACGGTCTGATATATTTCCCAAAGCAGGGCCGATTAATTTTTTATCAAGTTTGTGACAAGCTGCACAATTACCATTGAATATTTTCTTTCCTTTAGCAGCATCCGTTTGAGCTGATAAAGAAGTTGTTGACAATACAACTCCAAAAATCAAAAGAATTATTGTTCTCATAAGTATCTCATTTTTTTCTTCTCAAATGTAATTTTTTTTAACTAGACATAAAGTAAAATTATTAATAAAATATATTACAAAATCACCTTTGCAGCACAAATCTAGGGTTGTATCAGATAAATCATACGTTGTTCAATAAAAACCATCCCTAAATACTAAGTGGGGATTATTAAATTATTTTAGAGCCATAAAATCTTATACAATGAAAAATTCTATCAAAACTATTTTAGTGATATGTGTTTTTGCAATCAGCGCAATTTCATCAGCACAAAAAGCTCCAACCTTTGAAAAAGGAAATGACCCAAGACCAAAAGACAAAAAATGGAAACTTGTTAAAAACCAATCAGACGAATTTAAAGGCTCTTCTTTAAATAAAAGCAAATGGGTTACCGGTGGTGGATGGATCGGTAGACCTCCTGGATTATTTATGCAAGACAACATCAAAGTGGAGGATGGATCTTTAAAAATAACAGCTTATAAGCTCCCTCAACCTATTGTTAAAAACAAAAAGACATTTACTCATGGTGGTGGGTATGTAGGTTCGGTAGCACCTTCTAAATACGGATATTACGAAGCTAGAATGAAAGCCAACAAAACTTTTATGTCGTCTACATTTTGGTTGATCAATGAAGGAAAAAACGAATCTGGTTGCAACAAAAGAACTGTCGAATTAGATATTCAAGAATGTGTTGGAGAAATCAACACCAAAGGAAAATGGGCACAACATTTTGATCGTTCTATGCATTCTAACACCCACAGTAGAAACATCCCAGAAGGTTGTGATTATGTGAAGGGTATAAAAGGCACTAATACGGATCTAAAAGAAGGAATGGTTTATGACGATTACCATGTATATGGTGCTTGGTGGAAAAGTGAAACAGAAGTTTGGTTTTATTTGGATGGAGTGTTGACAGAAAAAGTTACTCCAGCTGCTGATTTTGATATCAATATGCATATTAGAATGGTTGTTGAAACGTATGACTGGAATCCTGTTCCCGCCGATGGAGGAATGACAGGTACGGAAGAAGAAAGAACAACTTCTTATGACTGGGTGCGTGTTTGGAGATTAAAGTAATCTAAAAAATTCACAATAAAAAAGCCTGATTCAAATGAATCAGGCTTTTTACATATGATTAGAAATTTTATTTCAATTTCTTCTTAACTTCTACTTCTTGGTAAGCTTCAATAATATCATTTACTTTGATATCATTAAACCCTTTGATTTGCATACCACAATCGTATCCTTTTGCCACTTCCTTAGCATCGTCTTTGAAACGTTTTAATGTTGCAAACTCTCCAGTAAACACCACTATACTATCTCTAATAACTCTCACTTTAGAAGCTCTAAAGATTTTCCCTGTCAATACCATAGAACCGGCAACGTTACCAACTTTAGAAATTTTATAAACCTCTCTAATTTCAGCAGTACCTGTAATCTCCTCTTTCATATCTGGAGATAACATTCCTTCCATTGCATCTTTCAAGTCATTGATTGCATCATAGATGATTGAGTACATTCTTACATCAACCTCTTCCGTATCAGCAACAATTCTCGCATTTCCAGAAGGACGCACATTAAATCCAATTACAATAGCGTCTGAAGCAGATGCTAATAAGATATCAGACTCAGTAATCGCACCAACTCCTTTATGAATGATATTTACTTGAATCTCTTCCGTAGACAATTTCTGGAATGAATCTGTTAAGGCCTCTACAGAACCATCCACATCCCCTTTCAAGATAATGTTCAATTCTTTAAAGTCTCCTAAGGCAATTCTACGACCAATCTCGTCTAATGTAATATGTTTCTGAGTTCTTACAGACTGCTCTCTTTGTAATTGAGAACGTTTAGTTGCAATTTGTTTTGCTTCTCTTTCATCTTCAAATACGTTGAACTTATCACCTGCTTGTGGCGCTCCATCCAATCCTAACATAGATACAGGTGTAGAAGGTCCAGCTACCTGAATGTTATGACCTCTTTCGTCAAACATCGCTTTTACTTTACCACTATGTCTACCTGCCAATACGTAATCGCCAATTTTTAAAGTACCTGCTTGTACCATAATTGTAGAAACATATCCTCTACCTTTATCTAGTAAAGCTTCCACAACAGTACCTGTTGCTCTTTTATCCGAATTTGCTTTTAAGTCTAATATCTCAGCCTCAAGCAATACTTTTTCTAATAATTCGTCAACACCTTGACCTGTTTTCGCAGAGATGTCATGAGATTGAATTTTACCACCCCAGTCTTCAACTAATAAATCCATAGAAGCTAATTGCTGCTTCACATTATCTGGATTTGCCGCTGGACGGTCAATTTTATTAATTGCAAAAACAATTGGTACACCTGCCGCTTGTGCATGGCTAATTGCCTCTTTTGTTTGTGGCATCACATCATCATCGGCAGCAATTACAATAATTACTAAATCGGTAACCTGTGCTCCACGTGCTCTCATGGCAGTAAAGGCCTCGTGACCTGGTGTATCTAAGAATGCTATTCTTTGTCCACCTGTCAACTCCACTGAGTAAGCACCAATATGCTGTGTGATTCCTCCGGATTCCCCAGCAATTACATTTGCCTTACGGATATAATCCAATAAAGATGTTTTACCGTGATCTACGTGACCCATTACCGTAATAATTGGCGCTCTTGTAGTCAAGTCATCTTCAGAATCTACTTCTTCTTGAATTCCTTCTTCAACCTCCGCTCCAATAAATTCAACTGTATAGTTGAACTCATCTGCTACAATAGAAATAGTTTCAGCATCCAATCTTTGATTCATGGTTACCATCATTCCTAAAGTCATACATGCAGAAATAATTTGTGTTGGAGAAACGTCCATCATTGTTGCAACCTCACCTACCGTTACAAACTCAGTAACTTTAAGGATTTTGCTGTCTTGAGCCGCTAACTCCTGATCAATATCAGATTGTTGACGGTGTTGATCTCTTTTATCTCTTCTGTACTTCGCTCCTTTGTTCTTACTAGATTTACCTTGTAATCTCTCAAGAGTTTCACGTACTTGTTTTTGTACTTCTGCTTCAGTTGGTTCTTCTTTTTTAACAGCAGGAGAAGGTCTTTGATTCCTTCCTCTACCTTTATTGAAACCACCTCTATTATTACCACCACCTCCAGCTCTTGGAGTATGATTTGCAGGTTTTACAATTCTTTTTCTTTTCGCTTTCGCAGGTCCACCAGCAGCTGGTTTCGTATCCTCCTTCTTTTTCTTAGGACGCTCAAATTGCTTTAAGTCGATAACAGTACCTGTTAATTTAGGACCATCTAACTTTTTATACTGAGTTCTTAACTTCTCAGCGTCTTCAGGGTTTACTTCTTGCTTAACTTCTTGCTTTTTTGGAGTCGGTTTCACTTCTACGAATTCCTGTGCTTGATCAATTGCTTTTGGCGCAATGTTTTCCTTTTTAACAGGAGCAGCAGTTTCATCTTGCTTTTCAACCTTTACCACTTCTACAGGCTTTTCTTCTGCCACAACCTCTACAGGCTTTTCAACAGTTTCTTTAACTTCTTCCTTCTTCTCCTCTACAACAGGTTTCTCTTCAGCTTTAGTAGCACCAGGAACATCAATTTTCCCAACTGTTTTCAACTCAAGCTTTTCAGCTTTTGCTTTTACCACAGCTCTACGAGATTCTTCTAACTGACGTTTTTTATCCAATTCAGCCTCTTGTGCCAAACGAAGTTCTTCCTTTTCTTTTTTCTTTTCTTCACCTACCTCCTTAGAAGCGGCTTTTTTATTCTTGTCAGTCTGAAAACCATCCAATAAGACTTCATAAACCTCACTAGAGATCTTAGCAGTAGGTCTTGCCTCTACTTCCACTCCTTTGCTCGCCAAGTGCTCAACAGCTCTATCCAATGATATGTTAAGTTCCCTAAGAACTTTGTTGAGTCGTATTGTTTTATTTTCAGCCATATCTTTTTAATTGTTGAATAGTTACTTTGTTTATTTTGGCTCATAAACCAGCCAACTATTCTATATTCTATAATCTATTTAAATTGGGTTTCTCACGAAACTCGTTTCTGGGTACTTATGATTCGAATTCTTCTCTTAGAACTCTTTGTACATCTAAAATTGTTTCCTCTTCTAGATCTGTTCTCTTCACCAACTCATCCACGTCTTTATCCAATACGCTTCTTGCTGTATCCAATCCAATTTTCTTGAATTCTTCAATTACCCATGATTCTATTTCATCAGAGAATTCTGTCAATTCAACATCCTCGTCTTCTACACCTTCTCTTTGCACATCAATTTCAAATCCTGTAAGTTCACTTGCCAAGCGGATGTTTACACCACCTCTACCAATAGCTCTTGAAACTTCTTCTGGACGTAAAAACACATCTACTCTACCTTTTTTACCTTCTTCTGGTTGTTGTTTGATAGTCATAGAAACTATTTTCGCTGGGCTCAATGCTCTCGCTATAAATAATTCCGTGTTTTTAGTATAATTGATTACATCAATATTTTCGTTTCCTAATTCACGTACAATTCCGTGAATTCTAGATCCTTTCATACCAACACATGCTCCTACTGGATCAATTCTATCATCATAAGAATCTACAGCTACTTTTGCTTTATCACCAGGGATTCTCGCAACACCTTCAATCGTAATCAATCCATCAAAAACCTCAGGAATTTCTTGTTCAAATAATTTAGACAAGAAACCTGGTGCAGTCCTAGATAAGATAATCACTGGTTTATTACCTCTTAGCTCTACACTTTTGATAATACCTCTTACTGACTCTCCTTTTCTAAAGAAATCAGAACGAATTTGCTCACTTTTCGGTAAAACCAATTCATTCCCTTCATCATCTAACAAAATGATAGCATTGTGTTTTATATGGTGAACTTCTGCAGAGTACAAATCTCCTTCAAGCTCTTTAAACTGCTTGAAAATATTTGTGCTATCATGCTCATATATCTTAGAAATCAAATTTTGGCGTAAAGCTAAAATTGCTCTTCTTCCTAATTGAAATAATTTCACTTCCTCAGAAACATCCTCACCAATTTCAAAATCAGGCTCAATTTTTCTAGCTTCACTTAATTCAATCTCTTCATTATCGTCCTCTGAAAAACCATCAGCAACAACAACTCTATTTCTCCAAATCTCTAAATCTCCTTTATCTGGATTGATAATAATATCAAAGTTGTCATCAGAACCAAACTTACGTTTTAACGCGGCTCTAAAAACTTCTTCTAGAATAGACATCAAGGTTACCCTATCAATACTCTTATCATCTTTAAACTCTGAAAATGAATTTATTAAATCTATATTTTCCATTTCACCTTACTACTTAAAAAATTAGCTTCACTTTTGCTTCTACTATACTATTATATGGTAATGTTGCAGATTTCTCTACAGTTACTTTACCTTTTCCAATTGGTTTTGGCTCTCTAGCAGACCAGTTTAAAACTAGGTCTTCTCCTATCACCTCTACCAACTTTCCTTCATATTTACCTTCTGCAGTTTTTACAGAAAGTGTTCTACCAATGTTTTTCTTAAACTGTCTAAACACTAGTAATGGCTTTGTGATATCTGGTGTACTAACCTCTAAACTAAAGTCCTCTTCCTCTCTATCCAACTCACCTTCAACGGCTCTACTAATACGAATACATTCATTTAGTGGAACACCTTGATCACCATCTATGATTATTGATATTTTACTATCCGGCAAAAGCTCTAAACTTATTAAAAACAATGGGCTATTTTCTCCCAATGCATCATTTACTAATTGTTCAACAAGCTCTTTATTCATCTTCATAGTATAAAAAAAGGAGACTTGTAAGTCCCCCTTCATTTGCAGTAATCTCGATTTTACGGTGCAAATATAACAACAATTATCGGATATACAAAACCGATATGACTTAACTGATAAAAACAATTCCCTAATTATGAGGGATAAAAAAATCCAAATTACGCAGCGCGCAATTTGGACTTCCTGAGACGATCAAAAAAGTACTTTTTTGAATCTCTATTTCTTAAAATTTAAACCCTTTCGTCAAAACCAAATATACTGCTGAAAATAAAAAGAACATTGTCATCATACTATACAAGGTTAACATAACTTTTTCGAATAGATTTAAACCTTCTCCTTTTTCATGAAGGTACTCCTGAATAGAATTAACAATTCCACTTCCTAAAGATTTACCGGAGTTTAACGAGTGATTTTCAGCTTTCATAATACTACAATTGATTTTTATATATGGAGACAATTTATCTCTTAACTAAAACAAGGGGTAGTATTCAATCCTTAAATCAGTGCTCTAATCCACTGAAATTTGATAGCTTTTCGTAAAGTATTCTTTCATACAAATTTACACTCGCAATTTACAAAATATTTTTCTTTTTGCTGCAATATTTGTTACAAAAATTTTAACATAAAATAACACTGCTACAAAAGGCAAAAAAAAGGTACTTTTGAAACAAATACATTTGACTAAATTTTATGAGTCAAACTTTAGAAATCCTCTATTAAAACTGAACATTTTTTATGTTTTCAACTGAAGAAAAAAAGCAATACAATCGTCATTTTATTTTGGACTCCATTGGAATCGAAGGCCAAAGTAAATTAAAAAACAGCAAGGTTTTAGTAGTGGGTGCCGGCGGATTAGGTTGTCCCATCCTTCAATATCTTGCTGCTGCAGGGGTTGGAACGATCGGAATTATAGACAACGACACGGTGGATCAAAGCAATCTACAAAGACAAATTCTTTTCACAATTGACGATATCGGCAAGACAAAAGCAACCGCTGCAGCCGATAGATTAAAAAGATTAAACCCTTATATAAAATTCAATACTTATATAAGTTTTTTATCTTCTGAAAATGCTTTAGAAATTTTCCCCGAATACGATATTATCGTAGACGGTTCCGATAACTTTCAAACACGATATTTGACGAACGATGCTGCCGTTTTAACCAATCGACCTTTAGTCTTTGGAGCTATTTTTAAATTTGAAGGTCAGGTTAGTGTCTTTAATTACAAAAACGGACCTACCTATCGATGTTTATTTCCCGAGCCACCTAGTGCAAACAGCATCCCAAATTGCTCGGATGTTGGTGTTCTTGGTGTTTTGCCAGGAATCATAGGTTGCTTGCAAGCTAATGAAACCATCAAAATAATCTGTGAGTTAGGAGATGTTCTTAGCGGGAAACTACTTTCCATGAATGCTTTAAACCTTCAACAAAACATTTTAAAATTCCCTAAAAATCCAACTATAGAAATCAAAGAATTGATTGATTATGATATATTCTGTGGTATAGAAAAGAATCCATCACTTGAAATCTCTGCGGATGAACTAACGGAAAAACTAAAAAAAGAGTCTATTACATTAGTGGACGTAAGAAAACTTATGGAACGAGAAAATTTCAATATTGGAGGAGAACACATCCCTCTACATCAAATACAGCAACAATTCGAATTTTTTAGCGACAAGCAAGATATTATATTGTATTGTCAAGTCGGTCAAAGAAGTTTACTTGCAGCAAAAATGCTCCTAGAAAAATATCCCAATAAAAACATCCAAAGTCTTCAAGGCGGAATAGAAGCCTGGAGAAGGTCACAATAAAAACATACAAAGAAATATGAATCCATTATTACAAGAGTTCAGTACACCTTATGAAACTGCTCCTTTTTCAAAAATAAAAAACGAGCATTTCAAACCTGCCTTCGAGAAAGCTATTGAATTGGCCAAAGCAGAAATAGCAGCAATTACAAACAATTCAGAAGCACCAAATTTCAAGAACACAACGGAAGCACTTGAAAATTCAGGAAAAACTTTAGACAGAATTTCAAGTATTTTTTTCAACTTAAACTCTGCCGAAACAAACGATGCTATTCAAAAAATAGCCCAAGAAGTTTCCCCCCTTTTATCACAGTTCTCAAATGATATTAGACTGAATGAAACACTTTTTGAAAGAGTAAAATCGGTGTATGACAGCAAAAGCAATCTGAATCTCAATGATGAGGAAACGATGCTTTTAGAAAAGCAATACAAGGGTTTTTCTAGAAATGGAGCAAACCTGAAAGGCAAGGACAGAGAAGTATTAAGAGAAATTGACATGAAACTCTCTAAGCTTTCTTTACAATTTGGAGAAAACTCTCTGGCTGAAACCAATGCTTTTGAACTTCATATCACAGACAGAAATCAATTGAAAGGTCTGCCAGAAGGTGCACTAGAAGCTGCAAAGCAAACAGCACAACAAAAAGAAAAAGAGGGCTGGTTATTCACTTTAGACTACCCTAGTTATATTCCTTTTATGACTTATTTGGACAACCGAGGCTTAAGAAAAGATATGGCCATTGCTTTTGGTAAAAAAGCTTTTCAAGGGAATGAGTTCGATAACCAAGAAATTGTAAAAGAAATCGTTGCTTTAAGACAACAACGCGCTCAACTTTTAGGATATGACACCCATGCCCATTATGTATTAGAAGAAAGGATGGCAGAAACTCCAGAAACAGTTTTGAATTTTTCTCATGAGCTTCTAAACAAAGCAAAACCAGCAGCTGAGAAAGAATTTAAAGAACTTAGTGAATTTGCAAAAAAAGATGGCATCAACGATTTGCAAAAATGGGACGGAGCTTACTATTCTGAAAAATTAAAGAAAGAATTATTTGATTTCGATGAAGAAGCGATCAAACCTTATTTCAAATTAGAAAATGTTTTAAAAGGTGCCTTTACAGTAGCTAACAAATTATTTGGTTTACAGTTTGAGGAAGTATTTGATATTGACAAATACCACGAAGATGTTACAACTTATAAAGTAACCGATGAGAATAACGAATATGTTGCTATTTTTTATGCCGACTTTTTCCCAAGAGAAGGTAAAAGAAATGGTGCTTGGATGACTTCTTACAAAGGACAATCAATTAAAAATGGAATCAACAGCAGACCTCATATTTCAAACGTATGCAATTTTACAAAACCTACAGAAACTAAGCCATCATTATTAACTTTTAATGAGGTAACCACGCTTTTCCATGAATTCGGACATGGATTACACGGAATGCTCGCAAATACTACTTATTCTAGCTTATCTGGAACGAGCGTGTCTTGGGATTTTGTTGAACTACCAAGTCAAATATTTGAGAATTGGTGCTACGAGGAAGATGTGCTAAAGATATTTGCTAAGCATTACGAAACTGGAGAAATTATCCCAATGCAATTAATCAACAAAATTAAGGATGCGGCAACCTTTTTAGAAGGAATGCAAACCTTACGTCAGCTAAGCTTTGGTTTACTTGATATGTCATGGCATTCACAAACGAACATTGACGTAAACAGTATCACGGTTAAAGAATTTGAACAAGCTTCTTTTTCAGAAACGCAGCTATATCCTGATGTACAAGAGAATTGCATGAGTACTTCTTTTTCTCATATCTTTCAGGGAGGATACTCGGCCGGATACTACTCTTATAAATGGGCTGAAGTTTTAGATGCTGATGCTTTTGAATATTTCAAACAAGAAGGAATTTTCAATAAAGAAATAGGATCTAAGTTTAAAAACACGGTTCTTTCGCAAGGAGGAACACAAAAGCCTATGAATTTGTACGTTGCCTTTAGAGGTAAAAAACCAAACTCTGATGCTTTGTTAAAAAGAGCAGGTTTGCTTTAACAAACGAAACTTCATAAAAAAAGCCCTATCAACAATGATAGGGCTTTTTATTTTACAGAAACTATTTCGTCTGTTTCTTTTTATATCTATACAGAGCATAACCTAAAGCGGCCACTAAGATATACGGAAATATCATTAAATACATTATTCCGTCATTCACTCCTTCTGCCATTCCTTGGTCTCCGCTTTCTACCACCGCTTTACACATAGCACACTGCGCTTTAGTATAACAAGTAGTCATCACAAATAAAAAAACAAGGGCTTTCTTCATTTCAGCTTTTTAAATATAATAAGGTGAAATCATCAAATACACAACAACCCCTGTTACCGCAACATACAACCACAAAGAAAACGTATATTTTGCAATCTTTTTATGCAATTCAATTTGGTTAGTTATACCACGCACATAAGTAATCAACACAAAAGGAATCACAGCAATAGATAATACTATGTGACTTATTAATATAATGTAATACACATATTTAACAATCCCTTCTCCCAAAAACTTTGTAGAATCAGAGGTCATGTGATACAAAACATACAACACTAAAAACACCAATGAACACCCAATGGCAATTTTCATTAACAACTCATGTCTTTTGATATTTCCTTTTTTTACAGCCAATACTGCCAACACCAATAAAAGAGCCGTTAAAGCATTGATACTTGCATAAATTGGAGGCAAAAACACAGGTAATTCTAGATCTATCTTTACACCAAACAAAATAGCTACTGCCAACGGGATCACTACAGAAAGTGCAACAATCAACTTATTATACTTTTTTTCTTCGCTCATATCTATTCCTCTTCTAATAATAATTTAATATCCTCTTTTAACATCTCTATGGCATCTGTATCCAAACCATCATAAAATTTAATTGGGTTTTCATTATCACCCATTTTTACAGTTCTAGAACGTATATACCCATCTTTATCAACCAAAGCAAACAAACCAGAATGCTCAAAACCACCTTCGACTTCCTCATTCACACCAGCATAAAGCTTGAAGCCTTCATTTGAAAAAGCAAAAATAGACGTTTCATCTCCTGTTAAAAAATTCCAATTCTCCATGGTCGCACCTTTGTCCTTTGCATACGCTTTCATCACCTCAGGTGTATCATGTTTTGGATTAATACTAATAGAAGCTATACCAAAATTCGGATTCCCATAAAATTTATTCTGCAACAAAACTGTATTTTTCGTCATGACAGGACAAATGGTTGGACAAGTGGTAAAAAAGAATTCCACCACATACACCTTGTCTTTGTAAAATGAATTGGAAACCGCTTCATTATTTTGATTGACAAAATTAAAATCAGGAACCTTTTCAAATTTCACCAATTCTCTTTTTTCGATCCTAGTCCCTAATTCATTTGCTCCCCAAATCCCAAAAATCAAGATGATAAAAGCAACCCCTGCATAAGAATAATTATTCTTCATTTAATTCAATTTTGGTTCTTTAACAGCAAATTTAGACTCGTAAAAAACGACTTTCAAATCCTCTCTTAATTTATTCTTTAATACTGACACAGACCTTGTATCATAACTATATAACAAGCCTGAACTGGTATCCTCATCATCCGTTCTACCTCTTAGGCTCATATCTTCATCTATGATAAATACTTTCTCTAGCCCTTTCTTTTTATCATAGATAATAGCAGGAATTCCAAAACTTGAAACCAAATTTTTAATTTGATTTTCTGAAAGCACTAAATACTCCCATTTAGGTAAATCTACACCACCAACTTTTGCCAATTCTTTTTTAAGCTCTTCTGCAGTATCTTCTCCAGATTTAGGAATCACGGTAATCACCTGAAAGTTCTTATACTTCTCTGTACTCTTATAAATCACCTGATACAAATTCAAGATATTCTGGTAAGTACCAACACTTGGCTCTTCTCCTAAAACAGACAGTACAGATACTTTATTCCTAAAAGGTATTTCACCATTTAAATTAGACACCTTTTCTGTAATTGTAGGCAATTTATTAAAATTCACCTTTCCCGATGCTAAAAATAAAAAGAACAACAACGGAACAATAAACGTACTGAACAGTATTATTATTTTTTTAGTTTGATTGGATTTTTCACTCATGGTAAAATGTTATTATTGATCGTTTCAATACTTATTGAATCCAAAAAAAGGCGGATAAACCACCTTTTTATATTTTTCAATTACTGTAAATTAGTATTTCCAGTTTATGTATGGTGCTAAAACATCATGTACATAACTTCCTTCAATAATTAGCAACGTTGCTAAGTAAGGAATTAAGATTACTAACGGTAATACAATAGAATATTTGAAATTCTTCTTCTCGTCTCCTAAATGCATAAAGTACCAAACGATATAGTATGCTTTAACAATTGTCAAGATTAAGAATAGAGAGTTTAATAAAGAGGTTCCTAAAAACTGAGTTGTAAATAAAAACTCTGGTTTTACAATACCTAATGCTACTTCCACAATTGTAATTGCAGAAAGTATCCCAAATACTTTCCAAATTAATGCTTTATGATCTGCTGCGTTTCCCATTTTATATTTATTTATCAGATTCGAAAAATCGAACTGCTATATTTTTTATTAATTATTAAACTAGGTAGAAGAATGTAAATACAAATACCCATACTAAATCGACAAAGTGCCAGTATAAACCAACTTTCTCAACCATCTCATAATGACCTCTTTTCTCGTAAGTACCAATGATAACATTAAAGAAAATAATAATGTTTAGTACGATTCCAGAAAATACGTGGAAACCGTGAAAACCTGTAATAAAGAAAAAGAAATCTGCGAATTGACTACTTCCGTACTCATTCACCTCTAAATTAGCTCCTTCTACAACTCTTGCAGCTTGAGATAAAAACTTCAATCCTTCGCTTCTAGAAACGATAATTTTCTTTTTAGTTTCAGGATCAATCTTTTCGATTCTTAAGTTTACTTGAGGATTTGCCTTGAAAGAAGCTACAACCTCTTCTACAGTATACGTAGGGTTTGCATCTCCAGACTCAAACCACAATCCATTATGTCTTGTATGATCTACTCTTTCTTTTGGGTGAGATGTTACAAAATCAGCCAATGCAATTTGATGACCATTTTCTGCAAACTGAACAATTTTACCATCCTTTAACTGAACAGCTCCATAAGAACCTTGGATAAAGTTTTTCCATTCCCAAGCTTGAGAACCTACGAAAATGATACCTCCAATAATAGTCAAAAACATATAAAAAGTTACCTTTTTCTTATTCATATTATGACCTGCATCTACTGCCAATACCATTGTAACAGAAGAGAAGATCAAAATAAATGTCATCAATGCAACGTAATACATTGGTGCATGCGTCCCATGCATAAACGGAAAGTGAGTAAACACCTCATCTGCGATAGGCCAAACGTCAATAAATTTAAATCTTGTCAAACCGTAAGCGGCAAGGAATCCTGAAAATGTTAATGCATCAGAAACGATGAAAAACCACATCATCATTTTTCCATAACTAGCTCCCATAGGTCTTGTAGAACCTCCGTCCCACGTTTTACCTTCATTTTGATCAGCAATATTTGCTCCCATAAATTTCGTTTAATTAATGTATAATTCTAATTAGTTGGCAAAAATAACAATTTTAATTAAGTATTAAAATAGAAAAAGCAAAATAACCCAATCCATAATAAATCTAAGAAATGCCAAAATATTTCTCCTAACTCTAAGCCCAAGGTATCCTCTGTTGTATACAGCCCTCGTAATTGCTTATAAAACACTACTAACAAAGAAATTAACCCAACCGCTACATGCAAAATATGCGCAAAAACAATCACCATTAACATGCTTGAAGACACCGCACTTTTTGGACCTGTAAAATACAACCCCATGTCTTGTAATTCATGAAATCCTTGAAATTGACCATAAACAAATCCCAATCCAAGCACCAAAGTAGTCAACAACATGATTGTTGTCATTGTTTTATTACCACTTTTTGCAGTCTTCTTAGCAACAAAATAACTAATACTGCTCAACAAAATACAAAGCGTACTCCATTGGAATGCCATTGGCAAGTCAAAACTCACCCAATCCTCTCTATTACTACTAATCACATATGCACTTGTCAACCCCGCAAACATCATGGTCATACTTACCATTGAAATCCACATCATTGGTTTTGCCCCTTTTCTTCTACCTTCTCTTAATTCTAAATCTACAGTATTGTCCATAGTCTCTATTTATCTTTAATGTAAAAACTTATCTATAACATATATTACCTGTACTACAGTAATATACAACACACTCGAAAGCATTAATTTCCTAGCCATTTCTCTACTATGATCCTTCAACATTTTTACCGCATAGAACAACATGCTTGCTCCTAAGAAAAATATAATTACTGCAGTAAAAGGATATATATAAAAGCTCCCTGTCAATTTTAAAACGGGAGCGATAGATACTAAAATCATAATAATGGTGTACAATATAATTTGTCGTACTGCACCATTATCTTTTTTACCCATCGGTAACATATTGAAACCTGCCTTTTTATATTCTTCATCTTGCAACCAACCGATTGCCCAAAAATGAGGAAACTGCCAAAAGAATTGAATTAAAAATAAAAACCCTGCTTCCACTCCAAAATTATTAGTAGCGGCAACCCAACCCAACATAAAAGGGATGGCTCCAGGAAAGGCTCCGACAAATACACAAAGCGGTGTAACTGGTTTTAATGGAGTATACACACTGGTGTATAAAAAAATTGAAATTGCACCAAACAGCGCACTTTTTGGATTGATAGAATATAAAATAGCAATCCCAAAAACAGTAAAACTCACTGCAATGACCAACGCCGTTCTAACCGACATTCTTCCTGCTGGAATCGGACGGTTCTTTGTACGCTTCATCAATGCATCTGTATTCTTTTCTATGATTTGGTTAAAAGCATTAGAAGCTCCAACCATAAAATACCCACCAATAGCAAGCAAAAAAATCACATAATAAGAAATCGCATCATTATCAACTGCCAACAGATACCCTGCAACAGACGAAAACACAACGCTCATTGACAAGCCCATCTTTGTAAGCTGCTTAAAATCACTTATCAATGTAGATGATTTTTCAGTTTGCTCTACTTCCTCAACAACGGATCCCATTTCCTTCAATTAAAATTTTTGCAAAGATATTTCTTTCTTACGTATTGACAATCAAATTTTCTGAAATAGATGTATTCTTATCTAACATATGACCAAACCTTATCGAAAACCTTCAATTCAAGATACACACAACACACTAAACAACTACCTATCAATCTTTTAAAAAATATATTTATTTTTTGTTTTCTAATGACAAATATCCTGTATATTTGCACCCGAATTAAATCACTCGCTCGAGTGGTGGAATTGGTAGACACGCTGGACTTAAAATCCAGTGGACTGTAAGGTCCGTATGGGTTCAAGTCCCATCTCGAGTACTGAGCCTCTTAACATTTTTGTTAAGAGGCTTTTTTATTTACTCCACTCGGACAACCTAACTTTAAAGTGCGAAATAAAACAGCTTCCTTAGAGAACCTACAATCCCTTAAACTTACACAAAGCTTTAAATTGTACATCTAGCATAAATATTTTACTTTTATGCCAACCTATTTTCTGGATTTCCCATACGTTTATGTTGCTCAAACTAATTTCTTTTTTACCGTCTTTTATTTTCCTCTTGCTGATGGACTTTAATGGTTACTCACAATATTTTGAAAATGACATAACATTTAAAAAAAATCTTTTCGAGGTTGGAAAAAACAACAATTACAATTTGCTTCCCATCACAAACGACGAAACTAGAGGTAAGGTGGTTAAATTTCAAAAAAGCACAAATCCCTTTTTTATTCAACCTAACCGTGACAAAACTATTTCCGTTGCCTTTTGGGTCAAACCACAAAACATAGAACTACACCCAGGAACTATCTATGGAGAAGAAAACAATTTCTACTTGAGACTCCTATCTAATCATGAAATTCAATTCAATCACTTTTTACGTAAGGATACAGAAACAAAAGCAATACTCACAGAAAACCGTTGGCAACATATAGGCTTTACTATAAACTCTAAAGGTCGCTTAAAAATTTTCTTTAACGGGCAATGCATCTTAAGGGATACCATTGATGAAAACTGGTGGAAGAAAAAAGGTAAAACCTATATAGGAACAGATAAATACAATGTCAATGCGGAAGGATTTCTAGACCATTTACAAACCTGGAATCGAGCCATTTCCGAAAAAGAGATGCTGCAAGCATATACTAGCTCATTAAAAACACCTCCTTTGAATTATGGCTTGAAATTATACCTACCTCTAAAAAACAACCTCAACAACGAAGCAAACACAAAAATAAAACTTACTAGTAAAAAAAATATTTCTTTCACAAAGGACAAAGAAGGAATGAAGTCTGCTAAATTCATTCGTAAAAAATCCTATTTGAAATATGAAGGACTTCTATTTGGAAACCAACAAACAATTTCTCTATGGATAAAGCCGAGCAACAAGGAAAGAGAATTGGCCCTGATTGGCAATAGTGATTTTTCACTTAGATACCTTCCAAAAACAGGACGCATGTGGTATAGTGTTCCTTTAAACTATGGGATCCTCGCAGAGCCAGCTAAAAACATCATAGCGGACAATTGGAATCATTTAGCCATCTCACTTAACTACAATCATCTTATAGATTTTTATGTTAATGGAAAAAAAATTGACAGCAAACCGATATTTCAAAACACAGGAAAAGCAACATATCTAGAAATTGGTAAAAGTTTTTGGAATAATTATTATGACGGAAATATAAAAAAAATTGCCGTTTGGGATAGAAAATTATCTGACAGCGAAATAGAAAACGTTTTTAAAAACGACATCAATACGCCTTCAAAACAAAACACCCTCACAACTGAAATTTTATACCTAGCTCTTTTTCTGATGGTTCTTGTTTTTGTCTATTTTAAATTCCTTCGAAAAAAAGAAAAAAATCAAAACAAAGCAGTTCTTACATCCGCCAAAAACTTTGCGATACCTCTCCCAAAACTTCCTCAAAAAAATGCAATTTATTTTCTAGATAAATTTGAAGCATACAATAACAATTCAGAAAATCTATCTCATGAATTTGCTCCAACTCTAATCAGGTTGTTTTTAATTATCTTAGTTTACCCCAAAATTTTCAACAGAAATATTAGTTCTAATAAAATGTCGGAAGTTTTATGGCCGAACGAAACAAGTTCTCAACAAAAAAACAACCGTAGCACGAATATCCATCGACTTAGAAGTATCTTTAAAAATATTGAGGGACTCTCTATTGTTTATAAAAACAAAACCTGGCAAATAGAGATTTCCAACGCTATTTTTATCGACATCCTTTCTATTGAAAACCTATTTTCTGATTGGGATTCAGAAAATCAATTGTATAATTTAAAGTTTGACAAGGCAATTTATTCAAATAATTTCAACCTTTTACTGAGGCCTATTCAAGATGATATCATCTCAAACCTCAAGAAAACCATTGAAATCTCTAGATCTAATAAAAATTGGAAGAAGGTTGTTTATTTAGCTAAATTATGGCTTAGCATAGATTCACTTTCTACACCTGCAATTCAATACATCATAAAAACACAACTATCCTTAAAACAAAAACAAAAAGCGTTAACTGCATACAATAGCTTCTGTGAGAACCATCTAGAATTACTGAACAAAAAATTTGACATAAAATTTGACGATTTTACCCCGTACCACTAGGGAAACAGAATTATTCTTGCAGAAAAAAATCAAAAAAAAAGAGGTGACTTTTGAAATAAATTTTATATTTGCACTCGCACAAAAAACGCGAAAGTAGCTCAGGGGTAGAGCATCACCTTGCCAAGGTGGGGGTCGCGGGTTCAAATCCCGTCTTTCGCTCCATATCATTCCAATGCTCGAGTGGTGGAATTGGTAGACACGCTGGACTTAAAATCCAGTGGACTGTAAGGTCCGTATGGGTTCAAGTCCCATCTCGAGTACAAAAAAGCCTTTTAATCATTGATTGAAAGGCTTTTTATTTTTTAAGGAACTCTCAAAACCCTACTAGGCAATAACTTCTATCCAATTTGTAAAAAAACAAATCTCCCAAGTGTTAAAAAAACCCGGTACTTATCTTAGTTCACTTTGATAGAATCTACTTGACTTTGATGAAAAAAAAAGTAACTTTATAGCCTATTACAGAATCCACATAAACTACGCATTTCATGAAATTAAATCTTGAAAAAATTCCTGTTCTTAAACAAATAACCAAAGAAGAATTTGTAGAAAATTATTTAAAAAAACAACGTCCAGTTGTGGTCAAAAACTTTTCACAAGATTGGCCTGCGTACCAAAAATGGAACTTAGACTATATGAAAGAAATTGCAGGGGATAAACAAGTTCCCTTGCATGATAGTAGACCTATTGAGGCTAAAAAATTCAACCAGCCTCATGCTTACATGAAAATGAATGAATATGTAGATTTATTAAAAGAAAAACCTACAGACTTTCGTATTTTCTTGTGGAATATTCTAAAAGAAATCCCTGCACTTCAAAAAGATTTTGAATACCCTGATTTAGGAATCACTTTTCTAAAAAGCCTCCCTACGCTTTTCTTCGGAGGTTTCAAATCCTATACCTATATGCACTATGACATTGATTTAGCAAACATATTTCATTTCCATTTTGAAGGAAAAAAACAATGCATTTTGTTTGATCAAGAACAATCTAAGTACCTATATAAACTACCGAACACCTTAAGAACACATGGTGATATTGATTTTTCTGATCCCGATGTTAAAAAATGGCCAGAACTAAAAAATGCCAAAGGTCATATTGCCAATTTAGAACACGGAGACATGCTATACATCCCAGAAGGATACTGGCACTATATGAAATATATAACTCCGGGTTTTTCTATGAGTTTAAGAAGCATCCCGAAAACACCTAAATACTTAGCCAAGGCAGTTTATAATATTGCAGTAATGATGCCCGTAGAAAATATTATGAGGCGTACTATGGGGGAGAAATGGATTGCTTGGAAAAACAACCATGCTGAGAAAAAATCCTATGCTTAAGAATAAGCAAAACTACTCAAAGGGTAATTTATCTATTTCAGTAATTTTATTTTTTTCTCCTTTTTCGACTTGAAAAAATTGAACATTTTTAGCCTCCACTATTTTCACATAAAAAACTCCATCAGAAAAATCTGACAGATTGTAATTTTTCCTGTATGAATAGCCTTTTGCTAACGTTTCAGTAAACAGAAGTCCTCCTTCTCCATTTTGAAAAACAACTTGAATAGCATTATTTACAGCAGATGCCTTTAACAAAATAATATGAGAGGAACCCTCTTTAAATTTCAACGTAGGTTTTGATCTTGCATGTAGGGATTGTGATATTCCTCCAAAAAAAAGCATCGTAAGAAATAAATATTTTTTCATAAGAGTTTACAGTAACTAGGTTTCCTACACAAAACTAACACATTCCTTTTAAGTTTCAACAAAACATTGAAAAAAGATAATTTCAAGAATCTAATTCGTTTTAAAAGAGCTATTTCTCAGGAAATAAAAAAATGTTATTTTTTTACAAAGAAAGCGTTTTTATATTCAACAAAAGTTATATATTTGCACCCGAATTAAATCACTCGCTCGAGTGGTGGAATTGGTAGACACGCTGGACTTAAAATCCAGTGGACTGTAAGGTCCGTATGGGTTCAAGTCCCATCTCGAGTACTAAGCCTCTTAACATTTTTGTTAAGAGGCTTTTTTATTTCCCATTTACTTCTGAAAGTTATTTTAAAAGAGAAGCTTTATTAATCACGTTTTACAAACTTTCCTTTGTAATAACCTGAATAAGTTTGCCCATCTTTTCTAACAAAAGAAAAATTCAATTCTATTTGGTCACCAGATATTTTTTCAATGCTCACCGTTGTACTAGATGCATGTAACTTAAGATCCTCGTCAAACAATAAAACAGTTCCATTAGTATATTTAAGATTCTCTAATTTACCATTCACCTCAAGTTTATAATCTAATACCTCAGAATACATTTTTTGCTTCAAACTTGTATCTAAAATATCAAAATACAATTGAGTAACACCTGTTTTTTCAAGTCCTGATTGAATTTCAGAGTCAGATATATTAAAAAACCTAAAACCAATATCACTTGCTACATTGTTATCCATATTTTCATCATGAATCCATAATGTTTCAAATGGATGAAATGCGCCATTAATAGTCATACCATTCTTAGGCTCCGTAATTGATTCTTTTTTTGCACATGAGGATAAAACAATAACCATAAGTGTTAATAGACAAAATTTAATTTTTAAACGTTTCATATTTTCGATATATTTTTAAGTTGTTATTAGTAACAGTGTAAGAACACCCTAAAAACCCTAATAAAAAATCATTTATTTTTCAAAGACCCATAAAACCCCATATTCCATGGAGGATTCTTCAATAAAATATTATACTATCCCTAGTAATTGAACATTTGTTCTAACATCATTGAGTTATGTAATAGTATTTGCTAGGAGATTCTTAACTCTTTTCAAACAAGGAGATGTATCTTGCGTTACAAAATATTTAAACAAAACTATTGTGAAAAAACAATTCATTCAATTTGTAGCATTCTTTCTATTATCTATTCAATTATCGGCTCAAAAAGCACCAAACATTATAGTTGTTTTGGCAGATGACGTCGGAACCGGTGATATTTCAAAATATAGAAGTTTGCATACAGATGCAATAAAAATTGAAACTCCAAATATTGACAAACTTGCCACTGAAGGAATGTTTTTTACAAATGCCCACGCCCCAGCGGCATTATGTGCAACTTCTCGGTATGCTATTATGACAGGGAATCATAATTACCGAAGTCCATTACCTTGGGGAGTATGGAGCGGTTATGCGGAATCCGTTTTTACTCCTGAGACCATGACTTTGGGAAGATTGATGAAAAAAGCTGATTATCAAACTGCTTTTATTGGCAAATGGCATCTAGGGACAGACTTTGGAAGACATTCCAACCCAACCAAACCCTATAGAACCAGAAATAAAAACAAAATCGATTTAGATTTAAATATCGAGAAAATTATTGGAGGTGGACCAATGCAAAACGGTTTTGACTATAGCTTCACATTACCTTCGGGGATTCAAAATGTTCCCTATGCTGTTTATGAAAATGACCAATGGTTTCCGTTGAGAAAAGATTCTCAGATTGGAATTATAAACAAACTATATATGGAAAGCTTAGGCATTGAATTAGATAAAAATCAAGGTTTAGGAGATTCAAAATGGAACCCTAAACAAATCGGTCCACTTTTGGTAAACAAAGCGGTAGATTATATTTCAAAAAAGGCGAAGGAAGACAAACCTTTCTTTATATATTATTGCTCCCAAGCTGTACACACTCCGCATACCCCAGCGGATGAGTTGAATGGAATTAAAATTGCCGGCACCACACCTTCTAAACACATGGACATGATCAAAGAATTGGATGTTCAAATGGGAATGTTGGTTCAAGAATTAAAAAAACAAGGAGTTTATGAAAACACTGTTTTTATTTTCACATCAGACAACGGAGGATTGCATATTGATGGTGACACCTGGAATGCAAGACACGAGCCTAGTGATATCTACAGAGGCTGTAAAAACGATCCCTATGAGGGAGGAAGTCGCGTTCCATTTATCGTTTCTTGGCCAAGTAAAATCAAAGGAAATGCAAAAACAAACAAGCCGGTTTTAGGATTAGATATTTCTGCTACCATTGCCGCAATTGCTGGAGTTAAACTGGAAGAAAACGAAGCGACAGATTCTTACAACTTACTTCCTATTTTAGAACAAAAGAAAAAGGCAAAAACTCATCCTTTTGTAATGTTACAAGGAGGATCCGCAAAACAAACCATGATTATTGAAAACGGTTGGAAACTAATCATTCAATTTGACAAAAAAGACAAATCGGATGCTACCAGAACACCCGTAGCATTATTCAATTTAAATGAAAATGTTTGGGAACATGAAGAATTCAATCTAATCAACAACAAAAGATATCAGAGAAAAGTAAACTACTTATTAAAAAAATACAACGATACTCGAGATGGTAAAAAACCAACGGGTTATCACTTTTAAATCCTTATTAATAGATTAGTCTTTTGTAGAGATACTCAGCATTGCCACCTATAAATTTCATAAAAAAGGTGTTACAGTTTGCTATGCTTGAGTCGGAATTAATTTGATTCATTACCAAACCAAAAAGAGGAACCCAATTGGGTTCCTCTTTTACATTATAAATTTCTAACTAATCTTTTAGAATATTCAGCATTTCTTGATCGATAGTCGGTGATTCAAATTTTTTATCAACTTCTAAAGATTCATAACTTTTTTCCAAGGTATAGACTGTTGCTTTTTTTCCGTCAACCACCTTTAAATAATATACTCCAGAAGGCAAATCCGTCATATCTAACTTTTTCCTATAGGTATTTCCAACTTCAAATTCTTCTGTATACAAAACTACACCTTCCATATCTTTTATTTGAATTTTTGTTTTTTCTTCAATAGAAACAGAAGCTAAGGATACGTATTCCTCATCAACAGCTCTTACTCTAACAGTTTCAGTCGGTTCAATACTGTTTGCACCTGCTGTTACTCCCAACAGAAGGATACAAATTCAATTGTTTTTTTAATTAAATTTTTCATGATATAAATGTTTTAAAATTACTTTCATATATAGTAGCGTAAAACTCCAACAAAAACCCTAAAACATAAAAAAGGGGCAACCCAACACAGTTGCCCCTTTTTACCAAATTAAACTAAACTAAACTAAACGTATTTTTAATCCATTAATATTGCCAGTACCTTTTTGTCGATTTTTGGTGAATCAAAATCTACTTTGACTACCAGACGATCGTTCTTTTTAACAATTGAGTAAATTCTACTATTAGCATCATCTACTATTTTCAGATAATAAGTACCGTTCGGTATTGTTGAAAGATCATACATCTTTTTATAGGCAGTACCACTTTTTACCTTTTCTCTATACATGGATACTCCCATATCGTCTTTTATCTGAATAAACGTTGTACCTTCTAATTCTTCAACAAATACCACAAATCTGTCTGCATTCACAGATGTTACTTCCATTACTGGTTTCGGATCCACATTCTCAGCATTTGCTACTAGTCCCACTAGTAAAATGCTCATTGCCATTAATTTTTTAATTGTGTTTTTCATAATTATTTGTTTTTAATTATACTTCAAAGATAGAGGCATTCTTAGAAAAACAAATTGCCGAATTTGCCTACAATATGTTCTATTTTACCCCGAACGATAAAAACATATAATTTATATGTTAAAATCAAATATTTAGTTGCTGTATGACAAACTCCAAACTATTAAAAATCAGTTTCGCTTGAAACTACAATAAAAAATCAAAAAAACGGAACAAAATTCTTATTTTTAAAGGAATAAAAACAAATAATTTCTATGAATAAAACACTATTAGCTGCTGAATATGTCCTTTTATTCATCATACTCCCCATTTCTTTTTGTTTTGATTACCCTATTTATCTAAAAATTGGTCTCGGAGCTTTCTTTTTTATTATCCAAATCACCTATTTGATCAAAAACAAATATCCATTCCCAAAAAAACCATTTCAGTCCTATCATAAAAGAATAGGAATTCAAATAGGACTAAATTTACTTGGCCTTATATTGATTACAATTGTTTATTTAAAAATATCAGACCCAGATTCTCTATTTAATGTAGTCAGGATAAATCCTAAAATGTGGATTACATTTATTGCTATCTATACCTTTCTATCTGTAATACCTCAAGAAATTATTTATAGAAGCTTTTATTTTAGTCGATACAAAAAACTGTTCCCCAATTCCAATGCACTCATTCTATCAAATGCATTAGTATTTTCATTGGGGCATATTTTTTTCAACAATATATTAGTAAGCGGAATTACATTTATTGGCGGAGTTGTTTTTGCATATACTTACACAAAGACCAAATCTTTATGGATCGTATCTATAGAACATGCCATTTATGGGTGTTGGTTATATACCGTTGGTTTTGGAGCGGCACTTGGTTTTCCTATTCCCTAAATTAGTTGCTGATCAAACCCAAACAGACAATAGCAAGACCTAATGATTCTAGTTTGTTTTTATTTTTGAGATAATATATAATACACAACTATGCGTTATCTACTCCTCTTCTTTTTATTTTTCTATTTTCCCTTTCAATTTGTTGGAGCTCAAACCAACACAAAAACAAATATTTTGTTATTATATATGGACGATCTTCGCCCGGAACTGAACTGTTACGGAAAGACATATATCAAATCTCCAAATATTGACGCGCTTGCCAACGAAGGGATACTTTTTAAAAATGCTTATTGCAATGTACCCGTCTGTGGAGCATCAAGAGCCAGCATGTTAACGGGAATGTACCCCAATTACGAACGCTTTTTAAACTACAACACTTTTGCATCCAAAGAAGTACCTAAAGCAATAAGTCTGCCGAGACTATTTAAAAATGCCGGGTATACCACAATTTCTAATGGGAAAGTATACCACCATTTGGATGACAATACAGAGGACTGGGACGAAATTTACAGACCTTATGCTTTTGACTCAAATCCACAAAACTTAAGTCCCACTGATTATTGGCAATCACTTTGGAAAGATTATCAAACTACAGAGAATAAAAACACTTATTTAGAAACAGGTAATGGTCCTGCTTATGAAAAAGCTGCTGTACCTGATTCAACTTATATAGATGGTTTGATGACACAAAAGGTATTGAGAGATTTACATCATTTAAAAGATTCTGGAAAACCATTTTTCCTAACAGCTGGTTTTATTTCAAATCATCTACCATTCAATGCGCCAGAAAAGTATTGGGATCTTTATGACACCTCATCAATTCAGCACCCAAAGAACAACTACGCTCAAAAAAACATCCCCGAAATTGCCAAAGGAAATTATTACGAATTGAGAGCCTACAATAATATCCCCAAAGAAGGTACTGTGGATTCGCAAACAGCATTGAGCCTTATACACGGATATTATGCAACTGTTAGCTACGTAGATGCGTTGATAGGGAAAATAACGGCTACCCTAAAAGAATTAGATCTTGACAAAAATACAGTGGTTATTTTAGTATCAGATCATGGGTGTTTATTGGAAGAGCATGGAGAGTGGGCAAAATTCACAAACCATAAATTAACCTCACATGTCCCTATGATCATCAAAACTCCCAAACATAAAAAGGGAACAGTATCAGGTTTGGTAGAATTGGTAGACCTATATCCTACTCTAGCTGAAATGTGTGAGTTAGAAACTCCTGAAAATCAACTTGATGGTAAAAGTTTCTATTCTTTGTTAAAATCTAAATCAAAACCGTCTAAAGAATTTGTTTTTACGAAAAAAGGAAATGGATTTACCCTGAAAACAAAAAACTTCAGTTACACAGAATATATCAACCTGAAAACACATAAAACAATCGGCAAAACATTATTCGATCATCAATTAGACCCTGATGAAAATCAAAACATTGCAGAAAGTCCTAAGTTTCAAAAAAAGGTCATAGAATTAAGTACTATGCTTCATGAAAATTTTAGTACATGCATCTCTAAATAAAAAAACGCCTAGGCTCACCATGGAACCTAGGCGTTTTTTTAAATCATTGATCCCTATTTCAAAACTACTAGTTTCTTAGAGAGTTTCACTCCACTCTTGGTGGTAACAATTACTAGATACACTCCCTCTTGCAACCCATCTATAGCAATCTGACCGGTAGAAACTCTATATTGTTTTACCATTTGGCCTGTGGTGTTCACTATGGCTAAGGAATCTATATTTGAATAATTTTTAAGATATAAGACCTCCTTTACAGGGTTTGGATAAAGAACAAACTTCTGAGCATCATTTTCATCGTTAGGAACAGACAAACTGCCTTCAATAAGACAAGATACATTGTCAAAATAATAAGTCCCAGGATCTTTCCCTAAGTTTATTTTAAGTTGCACTTCTTGCGTATCTTCTTCAATATCTATTTCATATTCAAACAAACTATAATTTGTTCCTACATTCATTATTGGTGAGGTTTTATTTGTTGTTACTCCTTCAGTGCTTTTAATTGATATTTGATATCTAAATGTTGCCCCCGCATTGGTTGACTTTGCATAACTCTTTAATTTTAGCGTTTTAGTATTCAAGTTATTTTTATAGATTGTATTCTTTAAGGCCGCCTTGTTATGACCATCACCGGCACTGACAGTTATACCATGACTATGTTCTCCTTCATAAGACTCTTCCGCGCCATCAAAATTAGTTGCCGCAGCCGTACCAGATAAGGTAAACTCCCAATTTGAATCAAAACCACATTCAAAATCGCCATTAACCACGGTACCTCCATCTTCAATAAAATCGCAATATCTTTTTCCATCTTCTCTACCCAATACACTTACCTCGGCCAAACTCAATGTAGTAGTTCCTTCCGCTTGAACTCTCACATATCTCCCTTTGGTGGTAATACCTGTTTGTGAAAATAGTCGAGAGCCAGTAGCTCCTCGGTAATAATAAACCAACGCATTGGTTTTTGCTGTTTCCAAATCTACATCACCAAAAGGCTCATCACTAATAAGCACGTAAAAATTCTTAAAATTCTCTGAGGTAGTAGCAATGGCAGATCCATTTAAGTTTTGTGTTCCCCATACTTCAATGGATTCAATATTATAGGCATTACCTAAATCCAAATCCCACCAAGGTTCAGTTTCTTCAGTGGTATATGATGAAGATCCTACATCAACCAAACCTTTTTGAAAATACTGGGCATGCAATCTTCCGTTTGTATTCCCATCAATCGCTCTAGAAGCTGGTGTTTCAATGATCAAACCCTCAAAAGACTCAGTAGTAGATGTAGAACTCTGAGTAGCTGTCCCTTTTAAACTTACCAATTGAGCCAAAGGAGCGAGTTCCATTTCCGTTTCATAAATAGCTCCTGAATAGGGTGGCAAAGATGTATTAGCGTTTAGAATATTAATTCGAATAGGAAAACTTTTATATTCAAAAGAAAGTCGATCTGGTACTACTTCATTGATAATAAAATACAACTGATCTCCGTTAGAAGCGTCCTTATAAACATTGTTAGCAGTAAGGTACTCCTCAAATTTTTCTTTGGAAACAAACTCATAAATACGTTGTGGATAATCAAAGCGCAAACTTCCTTGTGCCCAAGCCGATTTAATCCCATAATTATAAGATCCTATTCCATCAGAAATATAACCATCCACCTCAAATCTAAAATCCTCAGTTGCTACATCCACCTCTAAATCTGCTTCGTCTGTTATTGTAAAAGCCAATTCTCTATTTGCCATTACATCAGCAGTTTCTAAATAAACAACATTATCACAATGCTCCGTATAATTATAAGTCCCTCCGTCAGTATCCAATTCAATTTGATAATGATTCGTTACATTATTTTCTGTATAATTTATAAAACTCCATTGCGTAAACCCATTATTTCTTGTTTTTAATTGAAGGTAATCCGTACCCAGCCCAACTACTTTAGAAACTCGAATTGCAGCCAGACAGTCTTCAATTTTAATATTTTCAAAAGTATGATTAGAGGAATGTTTCCACATATCTATCCCTCTAGAATTATTCCCCTTTCCAGAAATATAAACATCCTTAAAAGAATAATCTGCCTGATAGGTTAGTTGCAATCCAATATTGCATCCCCAAGACTTAAATCCATCGAAAACAGATCTTGACTCATGATTAACCGCCATATCTCTCTCAATGGAATTCATTGAATTATAGCTATTAATGACCACCGTATTTTCAACAATAAGAGCGACTTCTACCGGCATGATACTATCCCCCTCTATACTATAACCATTCACATCCAACGGAAAATGATCCACTTGATGAGTAGGTCTTAATACTTTTAACGCATCTGGATCTACTCGAAACAAATTTGTTTTTACAGGATTTATATTGGTTACTCCCACACCAAAATTTGAATCTGTGATGATATTATTTCTGCAAACGACCGCGCGGCCTCTCATACCCAATCCTTCTCCCCTAAATAAATAATCATCATAGAACAATGCCGAATGGTAAAAATCTGGATCAAAATAATTTTCTCCTTCCACAGGAGTATATGCATCCTCCGTCCCTGGTCTTGCCTTTGTTATTTTTACCAACAAATTATCATCCCAAAAACCAGTTTCATTTCCTGCTTCAGAAACAATTCCTGCTCCAGTTACATCATACACAATGTTGTTTTCAATCTCAGCATGAGAATCGTGATGGGTAATTCCCCAACCTGGATTTCCCCAAACCACATTTCCTTCAACATAGGCCGCTTTGGTTCCATTTTTGGCACCTGTTCTATGCAAATGAATAGAATACCTACCTCTGCTATTGGTTACTTTATTAGCATCTGCTTTTTTCAGCTGCATGCATTCCTGTCCTAGTGCTGACAACTTGGAAGTAAAAACTTTTGGCTCCAACCATTGATCATAAATAAAATCATCTGCAACCCTGGATTTATCGGTTCTTCCTAAATTTTTAAATTGTGCATAACGAAATTGAACATCTTCAGGGTTGTGCATTGCCATCACATGTCCTCTTCTTGAAACTTCAGAAATATCTGCTGATGAAAACGTTATATTTCTGGTCAAATTCCCTACAAAACAATGCAAATCCTCTGCAGGTCTGCCCTCATGATTAAAGTTCACATTTGTAGAAGTATTCAATACAGTTCCACTTATAGAGCCAATCCTCTTTTGATCTACTCCTCGAGAAACCGTATTCATGTTTCCTCCACTAGTAATGACCAATTCATCTCCGGCAGACCAACCTAAAGGAGCGACTTCTAAATTTACCGTTTTTTGAGCTTTTGCTGCATCAGAAGCTAATTTCACTTTGGTTGTTTTTTCTTTTCCTAACACCTGTATTTGTCCCATAGTAGCAAGGCCCAAAGAAAGCTGTTCAGCATCCCAACTTGAACGTCCATATACTCCAGGTCCATCATCTATTGCCACAGAAGAATATTCTGACAAGGCAGTATTTGCATTCCCTTCAGCTGCAGTATCAAATCGATCAACATCCCCCGTTGTAGTCATTTTATAAATAACCTTGTAATGAAGTTCTTGGTCTTTAAAATACGTTTTCGCATTCTCATTCCAGTCCAAAGAATATATTTTCTCTAAAGGATCTTTATGCTGTTCTATATCAAAAGGTTTAAAAACAACATCAATATTTCCATCGGTTGCTCCATTGGCATGAATGTATATTTTAGACATCATGGTTCCCGTAAAAGTATCAACGATTAATTTGGTTATCGAAGCACTATTCGTTTGAGACAACGTTAACGTTCCTTTTACTTTAATCGCAAAAATATGTTCCTCAGAACTTTGATCATAGGTTACAGAATAGTCGGATGGAATCACAACAATAGCACCAGAGGTTGGTACTGTATTTGAATCCCATGTGGATGCTGAAAACCAAGATCCTGAATTTATTGCAGTATGTGTTGCAGTATTGTCTGGAATTAAATCAGCGATTGAACTTGCTTTTGTTTGACTCAAAGAGAGTAGTAAAAACAAAAGTATGTATTTGATTCTTTTCATTTTAAGTTAAGTTGGTTGGTGTAGTTATAGTTAGTTTTGGTTTTTATTTTTTTTCTAAATAATCTAAAGAGACTAAAAAATCATCCATGGCTAAAACTGTTTTTTCAAAATATGGACTCTTGTTAAAAAAAGAATGTGGCTGATCTTCGTATAAAATCAAATCACATCTGCTTCCCACTTCTTTCATTCTTTTCTCATATTCTAATGAAGAACTTACCGGTGTCGTTTTATCTTTTGTTCCAAAAAACACAATGGTAGGTGGAGCACCTTTAGAAATATTATGCAGCGGAGAAATTTCTTTATACCTGTCTTTCACTTTCCCATAACCATATCCATTTTTACTATTGTCATAAACGGGGTTAAATAACACCAAAGCATTGGGCATTGAACTTATCGACAAGTCTTCGCCTAGTTCTTCCAACCCTTCAACATTTCCACAGGCAGCAGCCAAATGCCCCCCAGCAGAACCTCCTCCCGAAGCAATCATGTTAGAATCTATATGTAATTTTTTCGCATTTTGACGCACATATCTTATGGCAGACTTTGCATCATTTACAGCCTCAAAAGGGCTTGTTTTATGTTCATTAAATATTCTGTATTCTACAGATATGGCGATCATGCCTCTACTCGTTAAATACGAGGATTGACGTTGAAAAGCTTTATAATTACCACCATTCCATCCTCCACCATGGAAAAACACCATACAATTATATGTTTTTTTTGAATCAAAATTTTCTGGTTTGTAGATATACAAATGCAAGCTTGTCGTATCAATTGTTTTATACACCAGTACCTCTGGTTTTATTTTAGGAATATTTATCTGTGCAAATCCCGAAAGACAAAGGCAAAAAATAAATAATTTGAAGATCGTTTTCATTCTAATATTTTTAAGGGGTTTAAGTATTCTCAAAGTTAAGATGCAACTTTTCAGATAAGGTCTAACCATCGTCAACAAGGGTTTGAAATATGTCAAAAACAGAAAAAGCACCGCATATGCAGTGCTTCCTTATAAGTTACAAAAAGTATAACTATTGCTTAAATATCCTTTTTGAAGCAGAAAGTCCATCTTCTGAAATCAGTTTCACTATATAAGATCCACTTCTTAGATTTGAAGTATCTATAGAATTTGCATTAGAATAACTTTTAATTTTTTGTCCTAAAACATTGTACAATTCTACCAACGCGATATCTTTTGATATATATAATACATCATTTACTGGATTTGGGTAAACCTCTACTTTTAAATCCTGTCTTTGGCCATCACTCAGGCTTAATGTTTCATATGAAAAATTTGAAGTAACATTATCAATTGCCACAACATCATTAGTCACCGCACCAGATTTAATCTTAATTCTTACTTGTATTTTTGAAAAAGGAATAATGGTATTAGGTTTGTTAAAAGACACAGAGTGCCAACCTCCGTCAGCCGCAACTGTTGTTGTCCCAGAAGACAAAGAACCTAAATTATTATCTTCATCATCTAACAACTTAAATACCGCTTGATACTCAACAGCAGCATTTGTTGATTTTGCATCAAAAGTAATTTCTATATTATCTGTCGAAATATCTTTTCCAAAATCATACACAGCATTATCAAAATAGGTTACAGCTGTTTGATCTTGAGAAAAAGTTAAAGCAGCTCCTGTTCCTCCTCCATTCCCTGTAACGGTACCAATACTAGAATCTGTAGTAGTATTTTGTGACCAATCTGTCAAACCATTTTCAAAATCCCCGTTACTTACATAGGCATCTTCAGTGGTTGCTTCTTCAAAAGTTACATTATCAATATAAAAATCTGCATCTACAGTTTTAGAAATAATCCTTAAACTTACATTTGTAGAATTTAACACACCTTTCATTGTTGTTGAAACCTGTTGCCATTCTGTACCGGAAAGAGTATAGGTCAATCCAGTAGTTGTTCCTGGCCCTGATTGCCATATTTGGGCTTGAACTTTATTTCCATCAACTCCTTTTACATCAAACTTTATAATATAATCACCTGCATTGGTAACCGAAAAGCTATTTGCTTTTGCTCCTGAAGTTGTTGAAGAAGCAGCTTCTACAAATAATGAACCTGCAGGTTGCCCTTCTGATCCTGCAAAAGAAATAGTTGATGCATTTTGTACAGACCATCCACTAGCGTCGCTCGTAAAATCGCCATTAGACAGTTGTGCGTTACTTATAAAAGCAACCATCGAAAATAAGAATAGTGTAATTTTTTTCATAATCTATTGGTTTTGAATTTTAGTTAACATCTACAGCAAAGCTAGAGTATGTAGGTCTTTATAGGGTTTGAAATACGTCAGAATGGGTTTCTTTTCTATCAAAACAAAAAAAGCACCACCTTTCGGTGATGCTTTTATATTTCTTAAAGTCGATTTTACTTTTTAAAGAATCTTTTCGTAACAATCTCCCCCTCTTGTGTTGTAATTCGTGCAATGTATGATCCACTCTTCAAATTTGAAGTATTTAAAGAATTTACATTCGATACTGAAACAATAGGTTGTCCCAAAATATCATACACAACTATGTTCGCGGTTTCTACTGAAACATTTAAAATATCATTTACAGGGTTAGGATATATAGCAATTTTTCCTTTTTCAATGGTTTCTAAACCTGCTGTAGGTGTTTGATAAAACTCAATTCTGTTAATCTCAAAAAGACCTCCACCAGCAGATTTACCATCACCTCTAGCTGAATCTAAGAACAAAATAGACAATTGACTCAAATTCCCTGTCCATCCTGAAACACCAACCAAAGGAATTTCAACAGTTTCTTCTCCTACAGATTCCGATGAATTATTTATATCAACAACAGTGCTTCCTCCGTTAGCAATACTTATTTTAATTTGATCATCACTTGTTGAATAATTAGTCAATTGAATTCTAATAGCATCCACTGAATTTGTATTTACATAATGACCTCCCAGTATAATTTTAGCAAACTTATCTGCCTGAGGATTGTAAGTCAAAGAACCACCTGTTACATCAGATACATATCCATTGGACGCAATCATTTGCCATCCTTCAGTTGTAACATCATTAAACTCATATACATGCATTTCTGTTGGTTCCTCAATAAATTTAATACTATGAATAACTACATCGCCACTACTAGCATTTGAGTTCCCCTCTCCTCTAACTAAAACCTGAACATTAGAGACATTACCAGTCCACCCATCATTATCTTTTAAATTAAATCTATATGTTTGAGGGCTTGCATTGTTTGGAGCAATATATGTTCCTGTATAGAGCGTCTTTGTATTATCAGAAGCTTTTGGGTGAGCTATTCGTAACCATTCATTTGATGAGCTATTTGTTAATGTTACCTCAACAACATTGTACGTATCAGCAGGAATTGTATAATACAATGGATCTAATGCTATTTTGGGGTTAGATGATGTCGTTATGTTCATATTTAGAGAACCAGATGCCACAGTTCCTGTTGCATTAGTAACATTCCAACCTTCAAAATCCCCATCGGTTTCAAAATCAAAACTGTAATCAAAACTCTCAGGTGCATTATATGTTAAGTACACATCGTCAAAATGAAATATTTTTTCTCCTTCTTCTCCCCAAAGTCTTGCACTTGCATTACCCGCTCCAGCAGTTAAAGTTACCGTATGAGAATACTCTTGCCAAACGTCTGTAGAACTAATTGTTTGATATGCACTTGTTGTCCCTGAAGCTCCTGATTGCCATATCTGAGCTCTAAATTGATCCCCAGCCACACCTTTTACATAAAAAGTTACGGTATAATCACCTGTGGTATTAATAGCAATTCCATTGAAATGAGCTTTTGATGCGTCTAAATCATCTGTGGTTAACTGAAGTGAACCAACTGCGTCATTTCCAACAGTGTTGTCATGCGCTATTATTGCCCCTGTTGTACCTGAAACCCAGTCAGTAATTCCTGTAGCTCCACCATCACCATTTAAGGTAAAAGTACTATTTGATATAAACTGTGCCATCGCTGTAAAAGGAAGCACAAATAAAATAAGTAGAGTAATTTTTTTCATGATAATAATATTTAATAGTTAGTTGATTTGTTATTTCAAAATTAGACTTCAAATACTATTATCAGGTTTCATTAATGTCAGATATGGTTTATAAATTGTCACAACAACAAAAAGCCGCTATCTTACTGGGATAGCGGCTCTTAACATATGATAATATCGTTACTTTTTCATGAAAACTTTAGATACAACTGCTCCGTTTTCGTCCTGACTTTTAAGAATATAGGCGCCACTTTTTAGAAATCCGACCTCAATACGATCTGTATTATCTTCTCTTGTGATCAAATTCCCCACCACATCATAAACTTCTAAAATTTTTGATGTTTTACTTACATACAACATATCTCTCACCGGATTTGGATAGACCAAAAATGGCTCTTTTATGATTTCATTCAATGGGACCGATAAAACATCATCTCCGTTTTCATCTTTAATATTTGTTACAATATCATCTAAATACACTTTTGAAGTAGCATCACCATTCTTTGCTCTAAAAAATACCGTGATGCTTTTATAAGTATTATCGTCTCCAACCCCATCATCTAGTGATCTGTCGTTAGATGAAACTGCATAATCAGTACCAGGATTCACCCAACCTTGATAAAAAGTTTTAGAACCTCCTATGGCATCACTATAACTCAACTTAATACAAACCTGTATGTCTGCAACAGTTCCTATTCCTTTATGTTGGAAATCTAAAGTTACTGAATACGTCTCAGGAATATCAGTTTCAAAATCATACACATAAGGATTCTCAAACTTTATATCACCCGCAGCTAGCGTACCATTATAACTGATCTCTGCAGCTTTACTACCCCCAACTCCTTCCGTTTCCGAAATTTGAAAAGCGGCACTTGTTCCAGTGTCCATGCTCCAGCCCACCAACTCATTTTCAAAGGATGGATTTTGAACATAGCCACTATAACTCACCTCATGAAAAACTATTTCACTTACATTAACTTCAATTCCTTCTGCCGGCACTACATAGTCTGCGTTATCAGTTGCTTTAAAGTGAAATCTCATATCATCCACCGTATTTTCCCAATCTGGTTCACTACTTACATCAAAATAATAAGTTCTATAGTCATTATGATTGTTATCAATATTATAACTTATGTACTTTCTTCCACTCGGGCTCTTAGGAAAAGAGAATCGTATATAAGTAGGTCCTTGAGCTGAAGGGTTTTTTAAAGTGATCGCAACATATCGATACACTTCAGCGTTTATTCCTCCTGATAATGTTCCAACCATAGGATTACTTGCGCCATTTGTCAAGGCTAAATTGAGATCTCCCGAACCAATTGAAGTGGTTAAAGATGACTTTACAGTCCACACATCATTCGGAGGATCACTATTCTCAAAGTCAAATGTATAAGTGCCTTGCGAAAACAACATGAAGGGCAACATTAAAAAAAGGGAAAGAGTAATTTTTTTCATATCATATAGTTTTAAGTAATAGTTTAATGTACAAAGTTTTAAGTTATAAAAAACTTAGATGAAAACAAAAAAAGTGCTTTACAAATACATGTAAAACACTTTTTCAGGAATCTATCGGGGTAGTTATGAATTTTTACTTTTCTTTTTGGCTGTTTTTAACGCTGATTGTTGTTCTTTACTTAAGATTCCAACAATCATTTCTTTGTAAGCTTTTTTATACAAAGCCTTTAATTTCACTTTGGTTTCTTCTTCAGGTAATCCTTCTGATTTCACTGCTTTTACTTCTTTCAACATCGTTACTTGATAGGCTAGCATTTTTTCTTTCTGCTCCTCTGCCAATCCTAAACTCTCATTTTCAGACATTATAAATTCATCGATCTGAACAATTTTCTCATTTGCCTTGTCTTCTAAAGTTTTCTTCTGCGCTGCAACATTAGAAATAGACATTAATACTACTGCGATACATAAAATTCTTTTAATTGATTTCATAATGGTTTTGGTTTAAATTAATATTGGTTGTTTTTTGTCGCTCTTTTCTCAAAAAGCAATCCTTCTTCTGTTATTTCTGATGCTTCGTTAATTTTGCTAAAACGCCCAGAACGGGAAATCAACACATGACTTAAAGCAATGTCTGCAATCGATTCTATATAATCTGCTAGTTCAGCGGT
Source organism: Flavicella sp. (assembly GCF_029238425.1). Lineage (GTDB taxonomy): Bacteria > Bacteroidota > Bacteroidia > Flavobacteriales > Flavobacteriaceae > Flavicella. Next base: position 4,031 of record NZ_JAQWGB010000165.1, on the reverse strand, counting down.
CTGTTCTAGGGATTGACTATGAGCACCATATTCTGTAACCCATAGTTCTTTTGTTTCGTCTTCAATAAAATGGGGTAAAAATCTATGTATTCTATCTTGAACACTTTCATCATCTCTTACATACAAATGATAAACTAGTGCGTCTACATTTGTTGTTATATTTGCATATACATCCGAATTCCAATTTGTTTTTCGCTCATTTCCAGCTTCTCTTCCAATCATTGAAACACCAAATTTTGCCGTTGGAAATTCTTTTTCAATCCTAGGAATCCAATTATTTATAGTATCTGCATATGCCTTTCCTGTTGGAAATATCTCCTCATAATGATCTGAATACAATTCATTGCCAATCTCTACATATAACACAGGAACATTAGAAGCTTTTAGCATCTCTAATTGGTTTTCAATGGTACTATGAACAATATCCAATACAAAAACAATATCGGTATCCGTGGCATCAGCCATACGTTTCACATCTTCTATTTTATGTACAACATCTTTATCAGAATGTGAACTAGGCAAACCTGTTTCCCAATTGAAATTATGAGCCATGGTACCCCCAGGATAACGCAACATTGTAGGTTGCATTCTTGAAATAGTAGTCGTTAATTTTTCAGTAATTATAGGTGTATCTCCCCAGCGCATATTAAAACCAATATGCTTTGTAAGGGTAGGATTCAAAACTTCTTGAATAGCATCTTTTTCAGAACAGCTGAATATTAGAAACATACATAAAGCATGAGGTAGGATAAAAGCTTTGGTATGTCTGAATTTTTCAAAAAGCATATTGGTTGGTTTGGTTGATACAAAATTGTGAAATTATCATCTTAAAAAGGTTTTCTATCTATCCAATTCAGTTCACTAATTATCAAATTACCAGCTTTACACCTGATAAACAGTAGTTTTACAAAAAAGTCAAATTCTTTTTAGGTTTTTTTAGATGTTCTTTCGCTTTTAATTATGAAGACAATAATTAACTCAAAATATAGTATTATGAAAACTTACAAAAACATCGCAATCGCAACATTAATTGGAGTAGGAACATTAACTGCATTTACAATACCTTTGAATGTATATATATATTAGGTAACCGTATAACTTTATTCAAGAGATCCTTTCAATACTTTTGAAAATAAGTTTATTATCACTAACATGTACACAAAAGAAAGTAAGAATCTCCAACGACAGAAGGACTAACTTAGACGTTGTAAAAAAACATCAAGGCAAGCAATTAGCATTACTACAAATAAGGTCTACTTCCAACCGATTATATGAGAATATTTTAGACACTGGCAATCATAAGTCGGTGTTAAAAAACACGGACTTATGATTAGAGGCAACCAAGCAGTTGTCGCTTTATTTTATAAATTCTAATTTTTAAATAATTGTTGGAGTCCTTGATAATTTTCTTCCAAAATTATTTCTGGATCACCACTTTTCACATGCCCTAAAATACCCCAAGGTCCTGTGTAACCCAAATGGGTCAATTCTTGAATCATTTTCTTTTCTAAACTCCCTTTTCCAATAGTCATAATTTTAGGCCCATCGGCTTTCATCCCATTTAAATTGACACACCATAGATAAGGCAATAACTTTTTGATATTTTGACTATACACTTCCAAAGCATCATGTGCATGATGAAAATTAAAGACCACTCCTATCTCTTGGTCAGGAATTGAATGTATTATTTTGAGTTGATTTTCGGGATCCCCATACCAACCACCATGATTGTACAAGGCAATTTTGCACCCCAAATCTTGAGCTCGTTTGGACAAATAGCGGATCATTTCAGTTGCAGACTCCAAAGATTCGTTCTCAGAGATATTTGTAAAATACTTTGGATCCATGCCCACCCAAATCTCTGTATGTAATTTTGTTTCTTTTAAATTTTTAAAAACTGCTTCGTTTTGATTCCTTAAAAAGGCTGGTTTGTCTTTATCAAGGTTGATATATAACCAAACATTATGGATTTCAATTCCTTTTTCTTGAGCAAGCTTCCATTCTTTCGCCATTGAAGGAATATGTCTAACTCTATGTCCATAGCCATATTGTTTATATCCTAAATTCTGAATCATTTCAATTCGTTCTTCAGGAGTCCGTTCTTTCACATCAAAACCTACAATGGACCAAGGAATTAAATTTTCTTTAGAAAATGTATTTTCAGGGATGCTGTTATGGCATGCAATCAAAAGAAATAACAAACCGTACACCAGTTTAAAAAAACAAACTCTTAGATTTTCCATTTAATAAATATTTTAAAAACTTCAACTAAAATCTACATGCTTCTCGATACATTTTCTCCATTTCATTTCGAAAACACTCGAAGAGACAACTTTAATTAGAATCAGCATCTAAATAATCTGGCACTCCATTCATATTAGCATCTCCATTACCTTCTTTATCATCTGGAATGCCATCATTATCGGCATCTCTCACTAAAATATTTTTTTTGTTTTCTTCTGATATTGTATAAGCTTCCTTTCGCAACAAAGCCATGCAACCTGCTCCTTCCCCTTGCGCTCTAATATCTCTAGAGAACTTATGCAACAAAGGTTCGTATTTACTTTTTGCAACCACAGCTAAATTCATAGTCTCGTTGGGATCGGCTTCATAATCATACAATTCATAAAAATTATCTTTGCCTTTTTTCACCCATTCCACATAACGGTATTTCCCTTTAACACGGTATCCATAACCAATTCCTCGTTGTCCTCTATAGACCGTAATTGCTCCTATTTTTACCTGAGCATTTGTATCATTTAAAATAGGCACTAAGCTTCTTCCTTTTAAGGGCCTTCCCGTTGCTTTTGAATTGCTCTTAGGTTGTTCTGGAATTTTTAGTCCAGCTAACTCACACAAAGTAGGATATATATCTACTGTTGAAACCGCAGAAAAAGTTTCTCCTTTTGCCTTGGCGTTCCTCGGATCTGAAATCATCAGAGGAGAAGATGATGCTACTTCTAAATTAGAATGTTTATTCCATCTTCCATGTTCTCCTAAAAACAACCCATGATCCCCCCAAAGAACAATGATGGTATTATCCGCCAATTCCAAATTATCCAATTCCGCCAGCAGCATTCCTATTTGAGCATCTACAAAAGAAGTACAGGCATAATAGCCCTTTTTCAACTCCAATTGAAAATCTTCATCTAGTAAACCTGTTTCTTTATTCAATTTTGGTTGCACATCTTTGCCGTGGGGTACATATTTTTTCAAATCATCTCTCCCTATTGGGGCATTTTGATTTTCAGCTATTTTAAATTTTGTATTGTCGTATAAATCCCAATACTTTTTAGGAGCGATAAAAGGCTCGTGCGGTTTTTTAAAACCAACCGCTAAAAAAAATGGCTTTTTATTTTGAGCAACTTTTTTCAACAAAGCAATTCCTTCCTGACGAATTTTTCCGTCTGTATAGGCTTCATCAGGCAAATCAGAAGCATCCATAGAAATATTTTTAGGATGATGTCCATTCTTCGGAGCAAAATAGGGAATGCTCCACGACTTGATATCATCTCCATCTTTAGTGGTTTTTCCTTTTTCTCCCACCGTTCTAGGATCGTGAATTTTTCCCGCTGCAGCAGTCACGTAACCATTCTCCTTAAAATATTGTGGTAAAAACCTAACATCTTTCAACTTTCCTCGAATAGGCTTGAAACCAATCACCCCAGTTTCTTCAGGCATCAAACTCGTGGTCAATGCTGAGCGAGAAGGCCCACAAACTGCATATTGAACTTGATGATTCCTAAAAACAACGGCTCTTGTTGCAAAAGCATCAATATTGGGAGTTATGGCTTGTTCATCACCATAGGCTCCTAAATTATTCCTTAAATCATCTACACAAATCAACAATACATTCGGTTTTACCTTTTCTAAATTTTGTGCATAGTTCGCTTTCAAAGAAAGCATATAAACGAATACTAAAAATATATACCTGATGATTTTCATAATTATTGAATTTTTGTTGATTCTATGACACTTGCTTTGAATCCTATTCTTTCTGCCATCGTATAAAGAAACTGTCCACTTTCTAA
>NZ_JAQWGB010000162.1 GCF_029238425.1 Flavicella sp. | reverse complement strand
CAAATGCGTAATACGCATAAAACCATTGAAGAGTCCATTAAGGTTTTAGATCAAATTTTAAATATTGCAGCAAGCTCTAAAAAAGAAGTGGTGACTTATTTGTCTATGGGATTTGGAAACCCTTATGGAGATCCTTGGAATGTTGAAATTGTTGCTCATTGGACAGAGATTTTATCACAAATGGGAGTGAAAATTTTATCTCTTTCTGATACTATTGGAACTGCTTCTCCTGAAACGATAAATTATTTGTTTAAAAATTTAATACCAGCGTATCAAAACATTGAGTTTGGAGCACATTTACATACTACTTATGATTCTTGGTTTGAAAAAGTAGATAGTGCATTTAATGCTGGTTGCCATAGATTTGACGGAGCTATAAAAGGCTTTGGTGGTTGTCCTATGGCAAAAGATGAGTTGACAGGAAATATGCCTACAGAAAAGTTATTATCTTATTTTACTTCGCAAAAAGTTATTACTAATACAAAACCGATGAGTTTTGAAAGTGCTTATAACGCTTCGCTTAAGGTATTTAACTGAGTTAGTTTTTATATTTATTAGATCTTAATAAAATATTTTCAATCTTTATTTTAATTTATTCTAAATAAGTTTTGAGAAATAAGATTCTTGTGTATCTTTGCGGCAAGAAAAAAGCTATTTGTAATAAATCTAAATAAAAGTAATGTACAAGCAATTAATCAAAGCAAGTTTATTAAGTGTAACAATGGTAATGTTCACTGCATGTAAAGATGAGGATAATGGAATTGGTGAAGGACCTGGGACTTCAGGACCAGTAACTGATGTGAATGATATCGAATTTGGAGGAAGCGTTCCTGCTACCTATGTTTTTGAAAGAAACAGTGAAACTTCTATTAGTTTTAGCGGTCAAACAGCGCGTTTGGCAATGAACAAAGAAATATTGGGATATTTTTCAGTGACTTCAGGAAAAACGGCTTCAGAAGTGGAAGCAGCGTTTGATCACCAAGCAGGTGCTCTGGATTTTGTAGATGCTGGAAGCTTAGGATTGAATGATTCTAGTAAAAGTGTAAAAAGTAAAATTGCTGCTTCAGATGATTTATTTGGTAATGATGTTGTTGCAGGAGATGCTGTAAAAGCTGTGTTTTCAGGATATATTTCTAGCAATGCTTCTGAGGTTGTTGTTAATAAAGATAATGTTGCAGCAGCAGGTTCTGCCGGGTATGTAACTAATGGATCAAATACACGTTACGTAAGTGCTAAAGGGTTAGAATACAATCAAGCATTTGCAAAAGGTTCTATTGGTGCTTTGATCGCTGATCAAGTATTGAACAATTATTTAGGATCTCAAAGATTGTCTAATTCAGAATACATAGCTGCTCATGAGGCAGAAACTTTGGATGGTGGTAACTATACAAAATTAGAGCACTATTTTGATGAAGCTTATGGATATGTTTATGGAGATCCTTCTGTAGATTTTGAAAGTCCAGTTAGTTATGAGGGAGATGCTTTTTTATTCAAGTATATAACGAAAGTAAACTCTGATACTGATTTTGCAGGGATTCAAGATCAAATTTTCAAAGCTTTTAAAATCGGAAGAGCTGCCTTAGTAGCGAATGATTATGATGCTTTAAATGACGCAATTACTGTGTTACAATACCAGATTTCTAAAGTGATGGGTGTTAGAGCTGTTTACTATTTACAAGCTGGAAAAAGAGCTTTAGCTGCTCAAGATAATGCAACAGCCTTTCATGACTTGTCAGAAGGATATGGATTTGTGTATAGCTTGCAATTTACAAGAAACCCAGAAACAGGTGCTCCTTATTTGAGTGCTTCTGAAGTGACTGCGTTGATTGAGAAATTAGAAGCAGGAAACGGGTTTTGGGATTTGACTGATGGAACTGTATTAGATGAAGTATCTAATACTATCTCGGCAAAATTTGATTTTTCAACAGCAGAAGCTGCGGAATAATTCAGCACTAAAAATATATGAAATAAAAGTGGTTGTCTGTTATTTTAAGACAACCGCTTTTTATAAATTTGCAAACTCTTAATTGATAAAAAATTAATAAGATGAAAAATAGTATTTACCTTTTGGTTTTGGCATGTTTCTTTGCTTCCTGTAAGACAGATGCAAGTGTAGAAGATTGTACCAATGACTCTTTCAATAGAGGAGCCTTATTAACCAATTGGGCAGATAATATTATCATACCATCTTATGATTTATATGTGAGTGAATTGTCAGTTGTAGAATCAGCTTCTGAAGACTTTATTGGAAATCCTGATACGGTAAATTTGGAAGTATTACGTACGGCTTGGATGGAAGCCTATAACACTTGGCAAAACGTTTCTATTTATGAAATAGGTCAAGCTGAAATTTCAAGATTTAGAGATTATACGAACACGTACCCATTAGAGGTTTCTGTAGTAGAAGCCAACATATCTTCAGGAAATTATAATTTGGAATTATCTACAAACATAGAAGCACAAGGTTTGCCAGCACTGGATTATTTGGTAAATGGTTTGGGAGTAACCGATGCTGAAATTGTTGCAAAGTATGTTTCTGATGGAAATGCAACGAATTATAAAAAATATTTATTTGATGTTGTTGCAAGGTTAAAATCTATGGCCACATCTGTACAAGAAGATTGGAAAGGAAGTTATAGAGGGATTTTTATCTCAAATGATTGTTCTTCTTCAACAGCTTCTTTGGATAAGTTGACCAATGATATGATTTTTAATCTTGAAAAAGTTACAAGAGCCGGAAAAATCGGAATCCCAATTGACTTTTTTGGGCAACCTCCTGTAATTGCTCCAGAAAAAGTGGAAGCTTTATACAAACAAAATGTTTCTAAAGAATTACTGATTGCATCAATTGAATCGTCGCAAGACTTATTTAACGGGAAGCACCTAAATTCTGAAACGGAAGGAGAAAGTTTGAAATCTTATTTGAATGAGTTGCAAATTGAGGCTGGAGGTAAACTTTTAAGTATCGTGATCAACGATCGCTACGATGCGGCAATTGCCCAAGCGGAAACATTGGATGACGATTTTTATATGGGAATTCAATCAGATAGGGCTAAATATAAAATCACCAGGGATAGAATACATAGTATCATAGAGGTTTTAAAAACAAATATGATTTCTGCATTAGGAATTAAAGCAGATTATAATGACTCTGATGGAGATTAATTGTATGTCAAAATAAAAAAACAATAAGTTCATAGATAGTATCTCTGAACTTTTTTTGCGTATTAGAATGAACAAATTATTTAAATTTATAGTAACACGTAGTATACCTGTAAAAAACATTTTAGGTGTTTTTTATCTATGGCTTTACTTAGTAGGTAACGTTGTTTTTGCCCAAACAGAATTAAATGATATTGTTTTAAAAGTGAAGAGTACAGAGTCGGGTGAGGCTGTGTCTTCTGCTCAAATATTTTTGAGTTCAGGAGAAGAGCTTGGCACAACAGATAAAAATGGAGAAATTTTTATTAATGGACTTTCTGAGGGGAAAAAATATTTTGTCGTATTTTCTTTTGACTACAATATTTTAGAAATTGAATCAATAATATCAGAAAGTACTAAAGAAATCTCATTTCAATTAACTCCTTTAGCGGAAGTATTAACAGAAGTAGAGTTAGACAATCATAAAAAAGAAATTTTCAACTTAAAAAGACTAAGACCTGTTGAAGGAACTGCAATTTATGCCGGTAAAAAAACAGAAGTTATTTTAGTGGATCAAATTGCGGGGAACCTAGCGACAAATAATGCTAGACAGGTAATGGCACAAGTGGTAGGTTTAAACATCTTTGATGCTGGTGATGGAGGATTGCAATTGAGTGTTGGTGGAAGAGGGTTAGATCCTAACAGAACTGCAAACTTTAATACAAGACAAAACGGTTATGATATTAGTGCAGATGTTTTGGGATACCCAGAAAGTTATTATACACCTGCAAATGAAGGCTTGGAAGAGATTCAAGTAATCAGAGGAGCTGCATCTTTACAATATGGGACCCAATTCGGTGGTTTGATTAATTTTAAGCTAAAAAGACCTGTAAAACATAAAGAAATAGAATTAGTTTCTAGAAATACCGTAGGGTCTTTTGGTTTGTATACTAACTTCACTAGCTTGAGTGGAACCATAGGTAAATTTAGTTATTATACCTATTATAATTATAAAAGAGGAGATGGTTATAGAGCGAATTCTAATTTTGATTCTCATAATGTTTTTGCTCATTTGGGGTATCAGTTCAATAAGAAAACCAAAATTTCTTTTGAATCTACCTATTTAGAATATTTAGCCAAACAGTCGGGAGGGTTGTCTGATGTGCAATTTTTAGAAGACCCTAGACAAAGTAATAGGACAAGAAATTGGTTTGCCGTAAATTGGAATTTATTAGCGTTGAAGTTAGAGCATAAATTAACTTCAAAAACAGATTTCAGTTTGAATGTTTTTGGTTTAAATGCCAGTAGAAAAGCTGTTGGGTTTGTTGCCAATTATAATTTTTCTCAACCAAATCCCTTTTTGGATGTGGATGAGCAAGATAATGAGGGGAACTTTTTACATGAACGTGATTTACTAGTGGGGCAGTTTAGAAACTGGGGAGCAGAAGCTCGTTTACTTTCTCATTATGATATCAATGATAGAGAGTCAGTTTTTTTAATAGGAACAAAAATCTATAGTGCTAATAATACTTCTCAGCAAGGGCCTGGTAGTAAAGGGACGGATGCAGATTTTAGTTTTTATTCAGATCATTACCCTGACTACCCTAATCAATCAAATTTTACGTATCCAAATTTTAATACGGCATTTTTTGGAGAAAATATTTTTAATATCTCTAATAGTTTCTCTGTTACGCCAGGTTTTCGATTTGAATATATAAAAACAATTTCAGAAGGGGAATACCTTGATAATAATCAAGGAGTTTTTGTACCTGATAATAGAACTTTTAACAGAAATATTTTTTTATTAGGGGTCGGAGCTAGTTTTAAACCTGATAATTATTTTGAACTATATGGTAATGTCTCTCAAAATTATCGTTCTGTAACCTTTAGTGATATTCGTGTAACAAGCCCTTCTTTTTCGGTTGCAGAGGATATAAAGGACGAGAAAGGATATACTAGTGATGTGGGAGTAAGAGGAAGAATAGGAAAACTTGTTTCTTATGATGCAAGTGTTTTTGGTTTATTATATCAAGGTAAGATAGGAACTAATTTTGTGGATAGAAAAGGTTGGGTACGTGATAATATTGGTGATGCTTTTATCTATGGAATAGAATCATTGTTTGATTTTAATTTAAGAAATATATTTTGGGAAGATTATAATTACTTTAAAAGTAATGTATTTGTAAATTCGGCATTTACAAATTCATCATATATAAAATCTGAGTTTAATGGAGTTGAAGGAAAAAAAGTAGAATTTGTTCCTTTAGTTAATTTAAAAACAGGAGCCAATATTGGGTATAAGAACGTTATGGCAGGTATTCAATATACCTATTTATCGCAGCAATTTACCGATGTAACGAATGCACCCTATGATCCTAATAATGCAACTACAGTTGAAGGAGCGATACCTGCCTATGATATTTTAGATCTTTCTTTTTCGTATGTTTACAGAAAAATAAGACTAGAAACAGGTGTCACCAATGTGTTGAATAATTCCTATTTTACACGTAGAGCAACTGGGTATCCTGGACCTGGAATCATAACATCAGATCCAAGAGGATATTATTTTACCTTTGAATTCAAAATTTAACTTTTAAAGATATGAAACTGAACAAAAAAAATATTGTAAAAATTATAGTAGCAGTGATTGTAATTATTCAATTTTTTAGAATTGATAAAACAACAAGTCCAGTGGAGCCTGCTAAAGATTTTATAAGTGTTACAAATCCACCAGCAAAGGTAGCTGAAATCATAAAGACATCTTGTTACGATTGTCATTCGAATCAAACAAATTATCCTTGGTATACTAATATTGCTCCGGTATCGTGGTGGATAGGCCATCATATAGAAGAAGGTAAGGAGCATTTGAACTTCTCTAAATGGGCGGATTACTCAGCAAAAAAAGCAGATCATAAATTAGAAGAATTTTATGAAGAAGTAGAGGAGGGTGAAATGCCTTTGAGTTCTTACACAAATTTACACGGGGATGCTAAATTGTCTGATGAGGACAAAGAATTATTGATCTCATGGGTAAAGTCATTGAGAAAATAAGGTTTATCTAAATAATTATTCAAAATGTACCCTTAGCTTGTCTAAGGGTATATTTTTTTTTATCCAAACTTTGAGGTTTATATAGATAAGAGGACATGAAGTTGAAGCTTCAACAAGCTCAGCCTCCGTAATAGTTTTCTAATGCAATTCGTACTTTGAGCTTGTCGAAAGGTAAAGTTTTAAGACTTCTTTCTAAAGAAAAAATTGCCAATATTCTTAAAAGGCATAAATAAGTTTTGAAAGAAAGATACATAGTTTTTATTGTCTTCTTTCCCTAGCCCGAAAGTGATTTTTTCAACTTGCTTGGATCGAATTAATGTTCCAAACATCCAATCCCATAAGGCCAGTCTTGACCCCAAGTTTTTATCAAAATGTTTTGGATTGTCGCTATGATGAACTTGGTGCTGTACCGGGCTGATAAAAATGTATTCTAAAAAACTGAAGAACTTTAGTTTTACATGAGAATGTCTTAGGTTGGCTCCCCAAGTATAAAAAGCGAAGCTAAACACATTCACTCCCAAATACGTCCATTTACTTATTTGATGTTCTGAAAGGTAATCAAAGACTCCGGTGGTAAAGCCAAAAACTAAAATACCTTTTATGTTGTTTGCCAATAATTCAATAGGGTGCAATCTGTATTGGGTAAATGGACTCATACTGGTAGCAGAATGATGAATTTTATGAAACTCCCATAGAAAAGGAATTTTATGAAATAACAAATGAATCACATAGGTCATAAAATCATTTAAAATAGACAGACTTATGGTATACAAAATTAAAGTTTGAGCTGTAGTCAAACTAAAGGATGCATATCCAAATTGAGCCAACAAAAAATCATTGGTATTGAAGGCTAATTTTAAGCCAAACAATAAAAAGGGAGCTATTAAAATTAGTTTGAAAAAACTATTAAAAATGATCAAGTAATAATCTACAAATGCAGATTTACTCAACCACACTTTTTTATGCATGATATACGCAATAAAAGATTCTTTTCTTTTACTTTTAAAATAAACGTAATAAGCTAGAGCTAAAGAAGTAATTAAATAGAGGAAATACGTACGTTTACCGGGCGAGGTTACATAGTTAGTAACCAGCTGAAAACCATCTTGTAAGAATTCGATTATTTCGCTGTACTCCATGCTGCAAATTTACGAAGAAGTAGCTTTATAAATTTGATATGTGACGTATAATTTTCTTAATAAAATCTCAAAATTAAAAGTGTCATGAAAACAAAAAATCAACGTCATTGCTCGCATCCAAAGCATCAAATGGCTCTATTTCAATTTTTTCAAAAAAATGTGCAATTAAATTTCTTTTGATCAATTCTGTATAATATTCGTCTAACAAAGAAACCTTGCATTCATGATGTTCAACACCATTGGGTAAAAATGAAATTCTATCAATAGAAGTAAGTGTACAGACTGCGGTGTCTGTTGTTTTTAATTCTTTTATATTGAATAGCATTAGGTTTGTTTTGTTATATTCTTTGATAGTCATAATCTTTCCATCATCATGGTGATGGTCGTGAGTATGCTCGTGGTTATGATCTTCGTGATCGTGCTTGTGATTACTCAAAATATTTGTTTATTTCTTTTTCAGATAAGTTATAGTCTTTTACCTTAAAATGGATTAAAATTTCTTCAATAGCATCTGTTTTAAACTTTAAAATTGCCTTGTTTAGGTCTTTGCCAGCTAAAAACTGCTTGAAACAGGTGTTGTTGTCATTTTCCAAAACCTCATTGGCAATATTCATCGTAGCCCTATATAAAACAATAAGTCTAAATTTTTTTTGTTTACTTTTTTTATCATATCCAAATCCTAGGATATAGTCATTTCTAAATTCTGTAACTGTCATTTTCGTTTTTTAAAAAGGAAGTATTTCTTATTTTGAATTCAATTGAATTAATTTCTCTAACATAGAAATACAACTGTCCAATTCTGTTTTGTCAATATATTCATTTGCTCTATGCGCTTGGTCTATTGAGCCAGGTCCGCATATAATACTTTGGATACCGGCTTCTGAGAACTGACCTGCTTCTGCGGCATAAGCAACGGTTCCGATATTATGATTGTTATTAATTTCTTGTAAAACCTTCACTATTTCAGCATCATCGCTTGTATCAAGTGGCGGTACAGGTGGATGCTGTTCGATGGTTGTAATTTTAAAATCTGGAAACCTTGTTTGTAGTTCTTTTTCCCTCTCAGAGCAATAGGTCTTAAAATCCTCTATAATTTGAGTTAAAGAATCTTTCGGGATAACTCTTGCATCCCAAGAGAAGTGTGCTTTGTCTGCTATAACATTTGCTGCAATACCACTGTTCATTTTACCCACATGAATAGAACTATGAGGAGGTGTAAAACGAGGGTCAATACTACCTGCCGCAACCAAAGATTTCATTTTTTCTTCTAACCATAATATCAATCTTGCCGATTCATGTATAGCACTTACTTCTTTTAAAATTCCACTACTATGACCAGCGGAACCATTGACATAAGTATCGTACAAGCAAATTCCTTTGTGGCCAATAATGGGTTGCATCATTGAAGGCTCCCCGATAATCGCAAATTTCGGAGTCTCATTATAAAAATTTTGTAAATGTACAATCAATTCAGGAGCAGCTAAACACCCAATCTCTTCGTCATACGAAAAGGCAAAATAGATAGGTTTTTTTAACTTGGCTATCGTTAAACTGGGCAAAAGGCTCAAACAACAAGCTACAAAACCTTTCATGTCACAAGTTCCTCTTCCATATAATTTACCGTCATTGCTATCTGTTAGTTCAAAGGGAGGTGTTTTCCAATCTTGTCCTTCTACGGGAACCACATCCGTATGACCAGAAAGTATAGTACCTCCATCCACAGCAGGTCCTATTCTACAATGTAAAGAAGCTTTTGTTTTATCTTCATTAAATACCAACTGCGTGTCTATATCAAAGTCTGAAATATAATTTTCAATCCAATGAATGATACTCAGATTGCTTTCTCCTCCAAGGACAGGAAAAGCAATTAATTCTTTAAGAATTTCTGAAACAGTATTGTTTTTTTGTGGCATAGAAATTAATTTTTACAAATGTATTGAAGTATCTTTACACCATATTTATTTTGTACATTTTTTTATGGAAAAACAGCCGAATAATCCAATTCACGGAAAACGTTTAGATGCAATTTTAAAAGAGTTAGTTGACTATTATGGATGGGAACATTTGGGACATAAAGTAAAGATAGGCTGTTTTAGAAATAATCCATCGATCGGCTCTAGTTTAACGTTTTTACGACGTACCAATTGGGCAAAAAGTAAAGTGGAAGCGCTTTATATTGAAATGCATCGCAAAAACAATGCAGAGAGTTAAATGTTTTTATGGCTAAGAGCTTGTGCTGTATGAACTTAGTTTTAAGAAATCATTAGGAAATTTATTAGAGATTAAGATGGTGCGTTACTAGAATAAAAAACGTATATTTGCACGCAATTAAATGATAAATTTATTGCACATGGCTACATCTAGAATTATCAATGAAGGATTAACTTACGACGATGTACTTTTGGTACCGGCGTATTCTGAAGTGTTACCAAACACTGTTAACATAGCTTCAAAATTCACAAGAAATATTACTTTAAATACTCCAATTATCTCAGCTGCGATGGATACAGTGACTGAGTCTTCTATGGCTATTGCAATGGCGAGGGAAGGAGGTATCGGTGTTTTACATAAAAACATGTCGATTACTGAACAATCATTGGAAGTAAAAAAGGTAAAGCGTTCTGAGGCAGGAATGATCTTAGAGCCAGTTACAATTAAGGCTAATGAAACAGTTTTAGATGCTAACAACTTAATGTTTGAGCATAAAATTGGTGGAATTCCTGTAATTAATGATGTAAATGAATTGGTAGGTATCGTTACAAATCGTGATTTGCGTTTTGAAAAAAATGACAAAAGATTGATTTCGGAAGTAATGACAGCTGAGAATTTAATTACTGTAAAAGAAGGAACTTCTTTGAAGCAAGCTGAGGTTATTTTACAAGATAATAAAGTTGAAAAATTACCAGTTGTAAGTAAAGATAACAAATTGGTTGGTTTGATTACTTTTAGAGATATTATCAAAGTAAGAGAGAATCCAAGCGCAAATAAAGATGAATACGGAAGATTAAGAGTTGCAGCAGCAATAGGAGTTACTCCAGACTGTGTAGATAGAGTTGCAGCTTTAGTCGCAGAAGGTGTGGATGCAGTAGTTTTAGATTCTGCTCATGGACATTCTATCAATATTTTAAATAAATTAAAAGAAGTAAAAGCTAAATTTCCAAATTTAGATGTGGTTGCCGGGAATATAGTTACAGAGCAAGCAGCTTTAGATTTAGTTGCTGCTGGTGCTGATGCGGTAAAAGTAGGAATTGGACCGGGTTCAATTTGTACTACCAGAGTTGTTGCAGGTGTAGGGTATCCTCAATTATCTGCAGTAATGAATGTTTCTGATGCCTTAAAAGGAACTGGAGTTCCTGTTATTGCTGATGGTGGTATTCGTTATACAGGAGATATTCCTAAGGCGATTGCTGCTGGAGCTGATTCAATTATGTTAGGTTCTTTGTTGGCTGGTACAAAAGAGGCTCCAGGTGAAGTGATAATTTTTAACGGTAGAAGATTTAAGTCTTACCGTGGTATGGGGTCTGTTGAAGCTATGAAAAATGGTTCTAAAGATAGATACTTCCAAGGAAAAGAAGATGATAGTTTAAAGTTAGTACCAGAAGGAATAGAAGGAAGAGTCCCTTACAAAGGAGAGTTGTTTGCTACAATGCATCAATTTATTGGAGGATTAAGAGCTGGTATGGGGTATTGTGGTTCTGCTACAATTGAAGATCAAAAAAATAACTCTTCATTTGTTAAAATTACAGCTTCAGGTATTGCTGAAAGTCACCCACACGATGTTACAATAACAAAAGAAGCACCAAATTATTCTAGATAATAATTTACATAATTCAAAAAAAATTAAAAAAGCCTTTCAAGAAATTGAAAGGCTTTTTTTGTAATAATGAATTCTTAAAGTTTCTCTTTTAGGAATTCAGCAGTATACGATTTTTTATCTTTTATCATTTCCTC
>NZ_JAQWGB010000153.1 GCF_029238425.1 Flavicella sp. | reverse complement strand
GGTTCCATTTTCAATAATAGCAACAGGAATCGTATTTTTCCCTTTTGCCTTAAACATATTCACAATATTTTCAAGTTTACTCATCCCCATCAAAATTACGATGGTTGTATTCGAGTTTGCCGCGGCCTCAATATCTTCACTCAACTTCAAATCAGAACGCGTTCCCGTAATAACACGAAAACTTTCATTCACTCCTCTTTGTGTCAAAGAGATTCCAAAACTAGCCGGAGCTGCAATTGCTGATGTTACTCCTGATACAATATCAATTTCAATTCCTTTTTGAATAACAAATTTCAATTCTTCAGAACCACGACCAAAAATAAAAGGATCTCCCCCTTTTAATCTTACTACATGTTTTCCTTTTAAGGCATGTTCAACAATTAATTCTTGTATTTTTTCTTGAATGAACTTATGCATTCCTTTTCGCTTTCCAACAAAAATTTTCTCTGCATTCTCAGCATAATCCAATAACTCTTCATTAGCCAAAGCGTCATACAAGACAACATCTGCCTCGCGCAAAGCTCTTACTCCTTTTAAAGTAATTAGCTCTGGATCTCCAGGGCCTGCTCCTACTAATGTTAATTTTGGTTGCTTATTCATTCTTTATATTTTAAAAATTAGGAGCTGCAAAAATAACAACTCCTAATTCAAAATAACTATTATGCTTCAACTAATTCTTTTGCTCTGTATTGATCTACCAAAGTGTAAAACTTCTCAGCATCTGCTAAATATTTAGCTGCAAATTCTGCTGAAGCCTCATTTTGATTTATTTGATAAATAAAAGACTCAAAATCAGTATCTAATTTTATTTTTTCTGTTGCAACGAATACTTCGTTAAAGTCAGAAATAATTTTATTGTGCGTATTTGTCTTCTTTCCTTCTGCTGTTAATAAAGCTTTTGCAGTATTTACAATAGAACTATAAGAATAATAAATACCATCAGATAATTTTCCTTCTGCTAAGGATGCTTTTGCGCTATCGATTTTTTCTTTACTATCAAATAATAAAGTAGCAATCAAATCAATTACTACACCTGCACATTCTCCAACACCAACAGCTTTCTCGTATTTCTCCTCATTACCCCAATCTACAAAATCAGACTCTTCTAAATTTGTAACATCAGACAATGGTTTTAAGAAATCATAGAAATACTTTTCACCTTGCTTTAAGTAATAGTTGATAAAGTCTTTTCCATCAGCATTCGCGATAAAATCATTTAAGATCAAACGCAATGACTCTGGTCCTCTTTTAGAAGGAATTTTAATTACTTTATCAGAAATACGCCCTTGTCCATCTTTTAAGATTCCTCCACCTAATAAAATTTGTAAGGCTGGAGCTACTAATTTACCTGACTTAACAGACATTCCTTGGTATCCTATGTTTGCCATATTATGCTGACCACAAGCATTCATACAACCAGAAATTTTAATCATCAAATCTTTATCATCTGCAAACTCTGGATATTCGTTTCTTAATACTTTTCCTAACTCATCTGCGATACCTGTAGAAGAAGCAATACCTAAATTACAAGTATCTGTTCCTGGACAAGCCGTTACATCTTGAATAGATTCGTATCCTAAATCAGTCATTCCTAATTTCCCTAATTCTTGGAAAAAGAATGGCAATAAGTCCTCACGTACGTGACGGATTAATATATTTTGACGCAAAGAGAAACGCAATTCGTCTCCTGCATAATTTTTAATCAAATCAGCCAAAATTCTAGCCTCTTTTGTATAAAAATCACCAATATTTACTTTAACACCAATGGCAAATAAACCCTCTTGTTTTTGTTCAATAACATTAGAAGCTTTCCAAGCATCAAATGCAGCTTGATCAACTGTTACTTCTGGCGCTACGATTCCAGATACATCTGGTGTATCAAATCCTTCTGATGAAATTTCAACAGTTTGATTAGATAATGCCTTAGTTTCCAAAGCAACAATTTCATTGAATTTTTCTAAACCAACATCTTTGATAAAGAATTTCAAACGAGCTTTTGCTCTTTTAGAACGCTCACCGTATCGATCAAAAACACGCAAAATAGATTCCATATAAGGAATGATTTTGTTTGTTTCTAAGAAATCAAATGCTTCATCTGCAAAACGAGGCTGAGAACCTAATCCTCCACCAAGCATTACTTTAAATCCTCTTACTTCTTCTCCATTGATTACTTTCGTTTTTGCAATGAAACCTATATCATGCATAAAACTTAAAGCAGTATCATCATCTGTTCCAGAGAAAGAAACTTTGAACTTACGTCCTAATTCCTGACAAATTGGGTTTCTTAAAAAGAATTGGAAAACAGCATGCGCATATGGCGAAACATCAAAAGGTTCATTTTTGTCAATTCCTGCAGTTTCTGAAGCTGTAACATTTCTTACTGCGTTACCACAAGCCTCACGCAATGTGATATCGCTCTTTTCTAATTCAGCCCACAACTCTGGAGTTCTATCCAAACTTACGTAGTGAATTTGAATATCTTGACGTGTTGTAATATGCAAACGTCCTCTCGAGTATTCATCAGATACATCAGAGATTCTATGTAATTGATCACTTGTCACTTTACCATAAGGCAATTTGATACGAATCATTTGAACACCAAACTGACGTTGTCCGTACACTCCACGAGCCAAACGTAAACTTCTAAATTTTTCTTCATCAATTCTTCCTTCATGGAACAATTGAATTTTATCTGCCAAATCGATGATATCTTTCTCAACGATAGGATTTTCTATTTCTGATCTAAAACTTTGCATCTCGTTTACTATTTATTGGATAAAACCTACTCCTGAGGTATTGTTAGTTTGTGCATCGATTAAAATGAATGAACCGTTTGCTTTATTATCTGCATATGCATCATAGAATAATGGTTTAGCTAATTTGATAGAAACTTCACCAATTTCATTGATTTCTAATTTAGATGCAGCATTATCTTTTCCAGTAAAGTCCGTTTTAATTACAGATTTTACATCTCCAATTTTTGCTACAACTCTATTGGCTCCATGCTGGATTAAATATTTAGTTCCAGGAACCAAATTTTTAGCATCCATCCAACATACTTTTGCTTCAATTTGTTTTGCTTCTTTTGGTAACTCAGAAGATTTCACTAATAAATCTCCTCTAGAAATATTGATTTCGCTTTCTAAAGTTATGTTTACTGAAGAACCTCTTTCTGCTTTGTCAAATGTTTTATCGAAGTGATAAATTGCTTTGATTTTAGAAGATGTTTTAGAAGGCAATACAGTTACCTCATCACCAACACTCAAAGAACCTCCATACAATTTACCTGCAAATCCTCTAAAGTCGTGAAACTCTTCCGTTTTAGGACGTATTACTGTTTGAATAGGCAAACGTGCTTGAGAAACTTCATAAACGTCTTGTGCATCTAAAGCTTCAAGATGCTCTAACATTGTTTCTCCATCATACCAAGGTGTTTGGTCAGATTTGTTAACTACGTTATCTCCTTTCAATGCACTCACAGGAATAAACGTAATGTTTTGTCCTTTATAGTCTGCTTTTTCTGCTAATGAAGAAATCTCCGCTTTGATAGCGTTGAATTTTTCTTCAGAAAAATCTACCAAGTCCATTTTGTTTACAGCCACCACAATATCCTTTACTTTCAATAAGTTGTTGATAAAGAAATGACGGTATGTTTGTTCAATAGCTCCCTTACGCGCGTCTACTAAAATTATTGCCGCTTGCGATGTAGAAGCTCCAGTTACCATGTTTCTAGTATACTCAACATGTCCTGGAGTATCTGCTATAATGTAACTTTTTTTCGCTGTAGAAAAATAAATATGCGCTACATCAATTGTAATTCCTTGTTCTCTCTCTGCAACCAAACCATCTGTAGCCAAAGAAAAATCTAAATAATCAAATCCTTTTTGTTTACTACTGCGTTCTATTGCTTCTAATTTATCATCAGTCAATGATTTCGTATCGTACAAAATACGACCGATAAGGGTACTTTTCCCGTCATCTACACTTCCTGCTGTTGCTATTTTTAAAACTTCCATTTTTTTGTTCAGCTATTAGCTATTAGCCTTTGGCTTTTAGCAATTAGTATTCTTTTAATTTTTTGCTCAAGGCTAAAAGCCAAAAGCTAAGGGCAAATCTTCTAAGAAAATTTTAGAAATACCCTTGTTGTTTACGTTTTTCCATGGCTGCTTCAGAACGCTTATCATCAATACGCGCACCTCTTTCGGAAATAGAAGAATCTCTAATTTCCTCAACCACTTTTGCGATATCTACTGCCTCAGACAAAACCGCTGCTGTACAACTCATATCACCCACGGTTCTAAAACGAACCATTCTTTCAACAACTTCCTCGTCCTCTTCTCTATAAACCACTGCATCATCAGCCGTCCAGATCATTCCATCTCTTACAAATGTTTTACGTTTATGTGCGAAATAGATAGAAGGAATTTCAATTTCTTCTTTTTCGATATAAGACCAAACATCTAATTCCGTCCAGTTAGAAATTGGAAAAACACGTACATTCTGACCTAAGTCGATTTTCCCATTTAAAATATCAAACAATTCTGGTCTTTGGTTTCTTTCATCCCATCCTCCGAAATCATCTCTTACAGAAAAAATACGCTCTTTAGCTCTGGCTTTCTCCTCGTCTCTACGAGCTCCACCAATCGCAGCATCAAAACCAAACTCTTCCAATGCATCTAATAAAGTTTCAGTTTGCAACATATTTCTACTTGCATACTTCCCAGATTCTTCCTGAACCTTTCCTGAATCAATATTATCTTGCACATTGCGCACAATAAGCTCTACCCCTAAATCTTTACATAACTTATCACGGAAATCAATTGTTTCCTGAAAATTATGCCCTGTGTCAACGTGCAAGAATGGGAATGGTATTTTTGCTGGATAGAAGGCTTTTTGCGCCAATCTTACCAAAGTAATCGAATCTTTACCTCCTGAAAACAACAACACAGGTTTCTCAAACTGTGCAGCTACCTCTCTCATGATATAGATAGCTTCGTTCTCTAAAGCGTTAGAATTTAATATTGTACTCATTATATATCGTTTAATCGTGTAATTGTTTATTTATTGAATCGTAATTCTCAAATTGAAAATCATTTAAGCGTGCAATCCACACTCTCTGTTCCCCAATACTTTTGTAGGATCAAAGTATTTATGTTCATTCGGAATACCGTTTTCCTCATTATAAGCATCTAATTGCTCATCTGACCAATCGTAAAATGGACTTACTTTGATAACTCCATCTGCTCCTTGAGAAACAATATCTATACTGTCTCTAAAAGCAGTCTGACCTTTTCTTAGATTCGTAAACCATAAATCTGGTTGATGCTCTGCCATTGCTCTTTTAAAAGGCTCCAACTTCACTTGCTCTGTAAACAATTTATGCATTGGATCTTCTATTTGAGGAATCCCCATCACTATATCTCTATGAGATGATGTTTGCTGCGGTACATACAGATGAATATTCAAATTCAACTGTTCTTTCAAAGCTTCCGCATGACGGTAGGTGTTTGGAGTATTGTACCCCGTATCACACCAAATTACTTTCAAGTCTTTTTGCTGACTTGTTGTCAAATGCAAAATCGAACCTTCATACGGACGAAAGTTTGTAGTTATCAATGGATTTTTAGCCGTTTCTAATCCCCATGCAACAATTTCTTGAGGTGTTTTACCTTTTAAAGAATCGTTTATTTCTTGAAGCTGTGCTTCCGTGTATAGTGTACTCATTATCGTCCCCATTTTATAGTATTCCATAATCTTTCATGAAAGAAATACAAAATCATTTTTGTAACAAAATCTACGCCCGCAATTGATGCTGCCATTTCTACATCAGAAACAACAAAATAAGAAACTACCATGGTATCAACCGTACCGATAACTCTCCAACTAATTGCTTTCACAACACTACGAATAGGTTTATCAGAAGCAACTCCTTGTTGGAAGCTTTGATTTTCTTTATCGTTATGTATTCTATCTAGTATCATTTAATTTCTAATTTCTATCGTTTTAAACCCATTACCCTATCGGATTAGTAGATTATGTCGCAAAAATAAGAACTTCATTACAACCTCACAAGTTTTTTACAATAAAAAAAAGATGGATTTCCTCAGTAATAACGGGAACGCAGCATTTACCCTACAAAAAAGGTAGGTTTTAAAAACCACAATATTTTTTTATGGAACAAAAATAAATGAGTAAATTGTTATTACCTACTGAAAAAGACACATTTAAAAAAACCGCTATGATTTACCCGACAACTCCCAAAAACGAACTTGGAAGACTAAAATCACTTACTAGTTTTCAAATAATGGACACGCTTCCAGAAAAAGAATACGACAACATTACAAAAATTGCCTCTGAAATTTGTCTGAGTCCAATTGCGTTAATATCACTTGTTTCTAAAGACAAACAGTGGTTTAAATCACACCATGGACTTGATGCAACAGAAACTCCAAGGGATATTTCTTTTTGTGGTCATGCCATTAATGCACCGAATGAAATTTTAATGGTTCCGGACTCCCGATTAGATCCTCGATTTCACGACAACCCTTTAGTACACGATGCACCTAATGTAGTATTCTACGCAGGTGCTCCATTAAATACACCCGATGGATTTTCTCTTGGAACCCTTTGTGTCATTGATCATGAACCCAAACAATTAAACAAATCCCAGCTAGAAGCCTTGGAAGCTTTATCTCAACAAGTTGTAAGTCAATTTCAGCTAAGAAGAAATATAAGTCTGTTAGAAGAAAAAAACAAAGAAACCGAAGCTTTAAACCAACAACTCAATTCTTTTGCTCATAGCCTTACTCACGATATAAAAACTCCCATTAGGGGAATCCAAACTATTGCTTCATGGCTTAAATCTGACTACCAACACTCCCTAGACAAACAGGCAAATGATTGGATAGATTTGATATTATCACGTGTAAGCTATATGGACACCCTTTCCACGGGAATGCTAGATTTTTCACAAAAAACAACCGATAAAATTAAAATTTCTGTTTTTGATATGAAAAGTTTGCTTTTTAGTATCAGTGAAAATTTTCATGCAGATCATTTTAAATACGAATTCATTAATGCTGATTTTAAAATTACACATTCAGAAATTATCTTTCTTACTGTTTTTCAAAACCTAATTTCTAACTCAATTAAATACTCAGATCAAGAACTAGGACTCATCAAAATTACTTTTATGAAAACAAAAAAAGATTTGAGAATAAGCTATGAGGACAACGGTCCTGGAATTGAAAAAGCATATAGAGAAAAAGTATTTTTATTATTCGAAACCATAGGCGCAAAAAATGACAATAGTGCTGGGATTGGATTGACTACCGTGAAATCATGTATCGACCGACTCAAAGGCAATATAAAACTTATAGATAGAAGCAATGGAATGCGTGGTGTTCATTTTCAAATGACAATACCTTTGATCTAACTCTGAGTTAGATCTGCCAATGTAGTATTTCTAAACACCTGTAACGTACTGTCACGAACTTGAATCATAAGTTTATGAACACTGCATGCATTTTCATCAGGACAGTCGTCGCATTTTTCGTAAAAATTCAAACTTACACAAGGAACCATGGCAATCGGTCCTTCTAAAGATCGTATCACTTCTGTCATTAAAATATCCGAAGGTTCTTTCAATAAATAGTACCCTCCTCCCTTACCTTTTTTTGATCCCAACAAGCTGGCTTTCCTTAAGGTAAGCAAGATACTTTCTAAAAATTTATGTGAGATATTTTCACTTTTCGCAATTTCAGAAATTTGAACAGGGCAGTTTTCTTCTCTATTCGCCAAGAAAGTCAAGGCTTTTAATCCGTATTTGGTCTTTTTTGAAAGCATAGCACGAAGATAAAAATTTAATTCTAGTTAGTCTATAAACTTAGTAGATTTTATAAAACACAATAACGTCATACAACCAATTCCACAACCTTTATTAAATATTATTCTTTAAGGACAACCAGCTCATTAATTCATTTTTATAAGCCCTTCCTATTGGAATTATTTTTTCGTGCTCTAAAAAAACTTGATTTCCTGATACTTTTACAATTTTTGACGTATTGATAATATGCGATTTATGAACTCTTCTAAAACTTTGAGAGTCTAATACTGACAACCAATATTTTAATGATTCATTGGATACTATCTTCTCATCCTTTATATGCAATTCAGTATAATCCGTATCACTAACAATAAATAATAGATCTTGCGTTTTCAAACGAATAAAATCATATCCCGATTTCACATACAACTCTTCCAAAAGCTCCTCCTTCTTTCCCAATTTAGTTACTGAAGTGGTGTTTTCTTCTTTAGAAGCTCTTGCTACAGCCTGTAAAAATCTCTGAAACGAAAAAGGCTTCAACAAATAATCAACTACTTGATATTCATAACTCTCCAAAGCATAATCCTGAAATGCCGTTGTTAAAATAATTTTTGGTGGATTCTGTAATGTTTTCAAAAAATCAATTCCTGAAATTTTTGGCAAATGAATATCTAAAAAAATTAAATCTACCTCCAAGTCTTTCAAGACATCTAAAGCCTGAAGCGCATCCTGATATACCCCAACTAGTTTTAATTGAACAGTATCCTCAATGTATTTTTTAAGAATACGTTGTGCAGGTAATTGATCTTCTATAATTAAGCAATTCATTTTTCTATAACTTTATTAAGTTCCATTTTTAAATAGACCTCATATTTAAAATTCTCCACCATTATTTCTAAATTATACGTATTAGGATACATCAATTCTAATCTTTTCCTGACATTGTCTAAACCAATTCCTTTATCTAGACTTTCCGTATTACTGGTTTCTAGAAATGAGTTTTTACAACAAAACGACAATACACCACTAGCATCAACCGCAACATTTATTTCGATTTCGATATCATTTGTCATGCTAGACACACTATGCTTAAAAGCATTCTCAATAAACACATTAAGAATCAAAGGTGCTATTTGAAATCCTGGCTTAACTCCTGTGATAGTTAAAATGGCATTTCCTCTCCCTTCTATCTGAAGCTTACTCAAATTGACATAATTCTCCAACTGATCCATTTCCTTAATCAAAGGAACAAATTTAGCTCTGCAATTATATAACATATACCTCAACACAGCTGAAAACTCCAATATCAATTCAGGGGTTTTAGGAGACCCTTCCACCGCGTAAGAATACAAATTATTCATATTGTTGAATAAAAAATGGGGATTGATCTGCGATTTTAAAAACTGTAATTCACTCTCTTTTACATACTCCTTCAATTGCGACACTTCTCTCTGTTTTATCAAAGCATCCCATGCAAATTTAAACCCCACTAAAATTGTTATTGTAGGAGCGGTACTCAATAAATTGTAAAACATCTTGGAAAACTTCTTTCCTCTTGTGTCTGGATAAAAAATTTGCTCCAAAACAACTTCTTCTAAAAAGATAACCAAACCGAGTAACACGGTTACTGAAATTGCAAATTCCAAATATTTATTTTTATAAAAAAACCTAGGAAGCAAAAAATAATTTATAAAAAATGCTGCAACCGCATAATTTAAAAAAAAATAAAATTGTCGATAATCAATTCCCTGAATTTTTCTATCAAATGAAAAAAACACAAATACTGTTACGTGTAAAATCAACTGAAAAAAAACTTCTTTCAAATTAAGAGCATCCTTAAATGTATTTGCTTTCATATCATAAAACTAATCATTTAATTATAAATTATTTATAAGAACAAGAAATACCCAACACAAATCCTTTAAACGACAAATCTATTCGGGCAAACTGCAATCTGCTGTTGAAAGTAATAATTGCGTCGTTCACCAGAAAAAATTATGATAGACTAAATAGTATTCTTTTATTTGTTCTTGAATATCATGTCCTACCCTAATTTTTAATATGAAATTCAATGCCATCATGAAAAACATTTACATAAATTTCAAACTTATTGTATTTTTTTGCTGCGGCTTCTCTTTGTCTTATGCACAAAGCGAAAAAAAAGAAATTAGTGGAATTTTATTGGAACAAAAAACAAATGAACCTATCCCTTATGCCAGTATTGTCCTTATAGAAAACAATACAAAAAGTGCTATTGGAACAACTTCCGAATCAAATGGTGCTTTTAAAATTAGCACCTCTTATAAAGAATTTTATATTGAAATAAGTTCCATCGGCTATAAAACAAAAACAATTTCAAACTTTGAAAAAAACTCAAATCTTCTTCAGCTTGGAAACATACAACTCGAAACTGCAAATGAAAACCTAGAGGAAGTAGTTGTAAGGGGGGATATTTCAAAAACAGAATTTAAACTTGACAAACGTGTTTTTCATGTAGGAAAAGATATCAGCAGTTCTGGAGCTAGCGCCTTAGACGCCCTAAATAACGTTCCATCTGTCAATGTCAGCGTGGAAGGAGATATCAGTTTAAGAGGAAACGCCAACGTTCAAATTCTTATCAACGGAAAACCTTCTGTTTTGACAGATGAATCTAGCAATGCTTTAGGAACTATTACTGCTGATATGATTGAAAGTATTGAAGTCATTACCAATCCCTCTGCGAAATATGAAGCTTCAGGAACAGGAGGGATTTTGAATATCATCCTTAGTAAGGATGAGAAAAAAGGAATCAACGGATCCTTGTCAGTAAACACCGGCATCCCAAACAATCATAGCATCGGTCTAAGTCTGAATAAAAGAACAGATAATTTTAATCTATTCACGCAACTTGGTGCCGGGTATCGCTCTTTACCACAAGAAAACAAAACCTCAAACAAAGATTTAATAACAGGGGAATTGGTGGAAAGTACCGGTACATCCCACAGAAATGAAACTTTTGTAAACGTAACACTGGGAACTGATTACTACTTTAACAAATACAATATGATCACCCTCTCTGGGAATTATGCTTATGAAATAGAGACCCAACCTTCTAGCACTGTGTTTAGCTCCTATGACTCCAGTGATTTATTGATTTCTCAATGGAAACGTGAGGAAACCACAGATGCAACCAATCCAAAATTCCAATACGAGCTCAACTATAATAAGGAGTTTCAAAACAACGAGGATCACACTTTACAGTTTAGTGCACTAGGTAGATACTTTGGAAAAGATTTACACTCTGAATTTATAAACATTCCTATTTCAGGCGATACCAACGAGAATAGACAACAAATCGATACCGATTATAAAATGGCTGACTATACCTTTAAACTAGATTATACCAATCCATTTACAGAAAAACACAACCTAGAAACAGGAATACAATATGTTATCAATGATGTTGGAAATGATTATGAAGTTCGAGAATATATAAATGGAGAATATGTCGTAAACGAAAACCTTACCAATGACTTTAACTACAACCAGAAAGTTTTAGGTGCCTATGCTTCTGGTTCATATGAACTTGAAAAATGGGGTTTTAAAGCAGGTCTTAGACTTGAACAAACAGACCTGACAACTTTGCTAACAAATACAAATGAAACCAATAAACAGAATTACACAAACCTGTTTCCGTCCTTACACAGTTCATACAAACTAACAAAACAAACCTCATTTCAGATTGGGTACTCTAAGAGAATATTTAGACCACGGCTTAGGGATTTAAATCCATTTGTCAATATTAGAAATACGTATAGCGTCTATATTGGGAGTCCTGACTTGCAACCTGAATTCTCCGATTCTTATGAATTGACCAGTATTTACAAAATTGGAAAAGCAACCTTAAATTCAAGTTTATACCATCGTTTTACAACTGATCAGGTAGAACGAGTGACTTATTTTGAAAACAATGTTACCGTGACAACTCCGCAAAACATAGGGACCAAATCAACTATAGGATTTGAAACCAATGGAAAATACAACGCAAATAAATGGTTGAGTTTTAATGGTGATTTCAATTTTAATTATTTTGATCGAAAAGGTACTTTTGAAAATCAAAACTTTGATTTTGTGGGTAGACAGTGGTCCGGAAGACTCGGTACAAAAATTGGATTACCTTATGATATTGACATCGAATTCACAGGACATTACAGATCTAGCTATGAAACCGTTCAGGGGATGAATTCTGGCTATGCATTTATGGATGCTGGTTTGCGTAAAAAAGTTTTCAAAGGAAAAGCGATCGTCAACATTGGAGTTAGAGATGCCTTTAGCTCAAGAATTTATGAACGTTTTGTTAATCAACCTACCTTTGAGACGTATAATTTTAGACAACGTGGAAGGTTTGTCACTTTTGGCATCAGCTATGGTTTTGGAAAAGGAGAAGCCATGACATACTCAGGCGGAAGAAGGAGGTAGATTTTTAATGGAACTACAATCCTTGAACAGATAATATGACTATTCCTTTAAAACAAAAAACCAACACAAAAGTGTTGGTTTTTTATCTATATATATAAACCCTTCGACAAGCTCGGGGTACATTTTTAATTCAAAGCAGAAACACTGCTAAATCTTCTCCAAAGCCTGTTGGATATCAGCAATGATATCCTCGATATGCTCTAAACCTAAAGAACAACG
>NZ_JAQWGB010000151.1 GCF_029238425.1 Flavicella sp. | reverse complement strand
TTGACCAAAAAAGAAATGTCCACTTTGGAAAGTTTTTGAATTTGTGATAAATCATAACCATAACATTTTTTGTTTTGATCTTTTGGATATTTGCTTCCAAAGTTGGCTTTTGGGAAATATGCAAAAAGTGTGTTTGGAAACCAAAAGAGCATTGGAGAATAACGAAATATACTTCTGAATATCAGGTTTATTCTTGCTTGTTAATAGTAAATCAATATTATAATGAAACTCTTTGTTTTCAGCTGGGATAATTTGTTTGAAATAGTTTAAAAACTGAATTAAATTATTGTCAAACTCATCTAGTGAATACCAAAAATATGGGTGTTTTTTGAATTGAATCCAACTACTGATCAGGGTGCTTTTTCCATATCCCATAGGTGCAGTTAATGAAATAACTGATTTATCAGAATTTGCATTTAATCTGTTTATTAAAACTTTACGAACTACTATCTCTTCTGAAATAGGTGCGATAAACAGTTTAATTTTATTAATCATTATTGATGTCCTTTAATTATATTGATTATTGACTTGTTATGGGATTGTGTAGTTTGCTAATTCCTTTACAAACCAAATCTATAATTAAGTGCTAACATTAGTTGTTGTTTGGATTTTAAAAAACCGTACTCACCTCTGAATTGCCATTTATTATTGTGCTGGTAATTGAAACCGAGTAGCATGTTCCATTCATGCTCCAATCTTTTGTTGAATTTATAATAGACATTTTTGTCAACGACTCCACGTACTAGATTATATGTTGCTGTTGCTCTGATTTTTTCGGCAGGACTTAGATCACTCCAATAATCCCCATTTCCATTGGGTACATCACCATTTTTAAAATCATTCCAGTGATTATCTAGATTTTGCTTGTCTTCTTCGGTTATTCCTAACGCTTCGTCAAAAGCTATATTACCCGAGGTTTGACTGTCCAGTTTTTGAAACTGTGCACCTCCCCAAATTGCCCAAAACCGTCCTTTGGTTGGTGTCATGATTCTACGGATTACACGAATACCACTTACATTCACCAAGACAGGTTTATCTAACCTGGCATTGGTAGTCCAAGACCAAGAATAATCTGCAGCAATGTTTACTGGGCCTAAAGGAGCCACCCCTAATAGGTTCAATCCATAGTATTTTCCCCTGATGTCTGTTGTGCTTTTTATCAGATCACTTCCCACAACGCTAAACGTAATGTCCTGCTCTCCCCAAACTTCTCCGTAATAACCACCTACAGAAAAGAAAGGAAGTATCCAAGCATCAATTCTAGCATTTACCGTATTAATTCTTCCTTCTGAAGGACCGAAATCAAGGATTCCATCCAGTTTGAAATAGTTGGTGGGAGGTGTTTGATCGTCACTAATGGCCATTTCAAAATTATCAATAACAATCCCTTGTTTGTTAAAAAGACTTCCGAGCATTACCCCAAAAGGTTTCTGCAGTTCATAGCCCTTAGCATAGGCCTTTTTTCCTAGGATTGGCAGTACATAAGGATACTCTTTCCCTATTTGTGTAGAATCAATTGTTTGAGAATAAGTGGTTAATGAAATAAAACTAATTACAATTATAAAATATATTTTATGCATAGTTTAGGTTTAAAAAGAAAATCAACATTTAAGGGTTCAGCAAATTTAATATAAAAATAAAACAAATAGAGGAAACAAAAAAAGACTGCCTTTGAAGTAGTCTTTATTGACCAATAGAATTGAATTTTTAGAACAACAGAAACAAGAAATAATTCAAGAATATTTTTCTTGGCACGAAGCGTATGTTTAAGTTTTAAGGATAAATCAAATATTTTTCTCTAATTGTTTTAAAGCTTTCAAGGTCTTTTTTCCAAGAATTTTCAATCTCTCTAACACCTGATCGGTTTTCTAGTTGTCTTTGCAGCTCTGTGTTTCCTGCATGTATGGTAAAGGTTTTTCCAAAAAATGCTTTCTTATC
>NZ_JAQWGB010000143.1 GCF_029238425.1 Flavicella sp. | reverse complement strand
CAACGTAAACTATATTGCTGGGAATTTTGATACTACCTTAAAAAATGTTTGTAAAAATAAGATTTATGATTTTGTGTTTTTTGACGGGAATCATACTAAAAAAGCGACTTTGGATTATTTTAAGGTTTGTTTGACTAGTAAACATAATGACAGTGTATTTGTTTTTGATGACATTCACTGGAGCAAGGAAATGAAAGAGGCTTGGCATGAAATCAAAAAACATCCAGAGGTAACTGTTACAATGGATTTGTTTCAGTGGGGAGTCGTTTTTTTTAGAAAGGAACAAAGAAAAGAACATTTTACAATTCGATATTAATATGAAAATTTACACAAAAACCGGAGATAAGGGAACTACAGGGTTGTATGGTGGTACTCGTGTCTCTAAGGGGGATTTAAGAATTGAAACGTACGGAACTATTGATGAGTTGAATTCTTATTTAGGTTTGATACGTGACCAAAAGATTGATAAACATAGTTTCGAAAGTCTTGTTAAAATTCAGAAAGATTTATTTGTAATTGGAGCGGTTTTGGCAACTCCTGTTGAAAAGGAAATTTTAAAAAACGGAAAAAAACGTTTGGCTGACACAAAAGTAACTATAGAAATGATTGAATTTTTAGAGCAAGAAATAGATGTTATTGATGAGGAGTTACCTGCAATGACTCATTTTGTGTTGCCAGGTGGTCATACCACGGTGTCATATTGTCATATTGCGAGAGCAGTATGTCGCAGAGGAGAGCGTTTGATAGTGGTGTTGATGGGTGATGAGAAGATTGAAGAGAGTGTTTTAAAGTATATCAACCGACTTTCTGACTATCTTTTTGTGTTGGCACGAAAGTTGACTTTTGATAATCAAGCTAAGGAAATTAAATGGATTCCATAGTGAAAAATGAAACGTTCTTTTAAAATATTGAAATACATAAAAAAAGACTTGATTTTCTAAGAAAAAAAATTATTTTTGCACAAATAACTCAATTAATAGTAAGATGTACTGGACTTTAGAATTAGCTTCGTATTTGGCAGACGCGCCATGGCCTGCAACAAAAGATGAATTGATAGATTATGCTATTAGAACAGGAGCTCCGTTGGAAGTAGTGGAAAATCTACAGAGCATGGAGGATGAAGGTGATGCATACGAATCTATTGTTGAAATTTGGCCAGATTATCCTACCGAGGAGGATTATTTTTGGAATGAAGATGAATATTAGAAAAAAAGAAATATTATCATTTAAAAGTCTCTATCGAGGCTTTTTTTTTGTGTATTTTTGAACGTGTTTTTTATGTGTTTAAAAAACAGTGATTTAACATTTTTGTTAGAAGTGTTTGATCAAAATTATGTTTAAAAGAGAAAAATCAGCAACTTTTATGTTGTTAAAAAAATAAAATTATGAGTATTTTAAATTCTGTCCTTAAAATTTTTGTTGGAGATAAACAGAAAAAGGACTTAAAATTATTACAGCCAATCGTAGATAAAGTTCGTGCTTTTAAAGGGGAAATGAACAGCCTAACGAATGACGAGTTGAGATCAAAATCTGAAGGTTTTAAAAATAAAATCAAAGACGCTACGAAACCTTTTGAGGATAAAATTTCAGATTTAGAGAAAGAGGCAATAGACGCTCATATTGATAGAAAAGAACAAATCTTTACTGAGATAGATGGATTGAAGGATGAATCCTATGCAGCTTCAGAAGCTGTTTTAGAGACGATTATGCCTGAGGCTTTTGCGGTTGTTAAAGAAACAGCTAAGCGTTTTACAGAAAATGAAGTAGTGGAAGTAACAGCTTCTGTATTTGATAGAGAGCTATCTGGAGCTAAGGAGTATATTACGCTTAATGGAGATAATTCGGAATGGGCTACTTCTTGGGATGCGTCTGGTACGCCTGTGACCTGGGAGATGATTCATTATGACGTTCAGTTGATTGGAGGATCTGTATTGCATAAAGGTAAGATTGCAGAGATGATGACCGGAGAGGGTAAAACGTTGGTTGCAACATTGCCAATTTTCTTAAATGCCTTAACAGGTAAGGGAGTTCATGTGGTAACAGTGAATGACTATCTGGCGAAAAGGGATGCTGCATGGATGGCACCTATTTGGGAGTTTCATGGTTTGTCAGTAGATTGTATTGACCATCACCAACCAAATTCTGAAGAAAGAAGAAAAGCCTATAATTCAGACATTACTTATGGTACAAATAACGAATTTGGTTTTGATTACTTGAGAGATAATATGGCTCATTCGCAAAAAGATTTGGTTCAAAGAGCTCCGAATTTTGCGATTGTAGATGAAGTAGATTCAGTATTAATTGATGATGCTCGTACGCCATTAATTATATCTGGACCAATTCCACAAGGAGATAGACATGAGTTCAATGAATTGAAACCAAGTGTTCAGGCTATTGAGAAAATTCAACGTCAGTACTTGGTTGGAGTATTAGCAGAGGCTAAGAAATTAATCGCTGCTGGAAATACGGAAGAGGGAAGTATTCTTTTATTGAGAGTCTATAGAGGTCTTCCTAAAAACAAAGCATTGATCAAGTTTTTAAGTCAAGAAGGAGTAAGACAATTGCTTCAGAAGACTGAAAACACTTATATGGCAGATAACAACAGAGAGATGCCAAAAATTGATAAGGAACTTTATTTTGTTATCGATGAAAAGAATAATTCTATTGAATTAACCGACAAAGGGATTCAACATATCTCTGGAGAGGGTGATCAAGATTTCTTCTTGTTACCAGATATTGGTGTTAAGATTGGAGAAATTGATGATAGTGATGCTAGTGTTGAAGAAAAAGTAGCTCAAAAAGAGGAGCTTTATAACGACTTTAGTATTAAAAGTGAACGCGTTCATACCTTAAATCAATTGCTAAAAGCTTATACTTTATTTGAAAAAGATAAAGAATATGTTGTGATGGATAATAAGGTGAAAATTGTTGATGAACAAACAGGTCGTATTATGGACGGTCGTCGTTATTCTGATGGTTTGCACCAAGCAATTGAAGCGAAAGAGAATGTGAAAATCGAAGCAGCTACACAAACCTTTGCAACCGTTACGTTACAGAATTACTTTAGAATGTATCGTAAGTTGGGTGGAATGACAGGTACTGCAATTACGGAAGAAGGAGAGTTTTGGGAAATATACAAACTTGATGTTGTAGAGATTCCAACAAACAGACCTTTATTACGTGATGATAAAGAGGATTTAGTTTATAAGACCACAAGAGAAAAATACAATGCTGTAATTGATGAGATTGTTATTTTAGTTGAAAAAGGAAGACCTGTATTGGTTGGTACTACTTCAGTTGAAATTTCGGAATTGCTAGCTAGGATGCTTTCATTAAGAAAAATTAAGCACAATGTATTGAATGCAAAATTACACAAGCAAGAAGCACAGGTTGTTGCGGATGCAGGTAATTCTGGGATGGTAACGATTGCCACAAACATGGCGGGACGTGGTACGGATATTAAATTGTCTGACGATGTGAAAGCTGCAGGTGGTTTGGCTATTATCGGTACAGAAAGACATGATTCAAGACGTGTTGATAGACAGTTAAGAGGTCGTGCCGGACGTCAAGGAGATGTAGGTTCTTCTCAATTTTATGTTTCTCTTGAGGATCATTTGATGCGTATTTTTGGTTCAGATAGAATTGCAAAAATGATGGATAGAATGGGATTAGAAGAAGGCGAAGTAATTCAGCATTCTATGATTTCAAAGTCTATTGAAAGAGCTCAGAAAAAAGTTGAAGAAAATAACTTTGGTGTTCGTAAAAGATTATTGGAGTATGATGATATTATGAACGCTCAACGTGAGGTTGTTTATAAACGTCGTCGACATGCTTTGGATGGAAAACGTTTGCAAATAGATATTGTAAATATGATTTACGATACTTGTTCTTCTATTGTAGTATCCAACAAACAATCTGATAATTACACGAATTTTGAGTTTGAGTTGATTCATTTCTCTGGTATGCCATCACCTTTTACAAAGGAAGAGTTTAAAACGCTTGCTGCGGATAAACTGGTTGATGATCTATATGATAAAGTATATGCTTATTATACAGAAAAAGTTGTAAGAAATGCGACTACTGCTTTTCCTGTGATCAAAAATGTTTATGAAAACGAAGCTGATAAATATGAGCGCATTGTAGTACCATTTACTGATGGTGTAAAGACCTTACAGGTGGTTACTAACTTAAAAGAAGCTTTTGAGTCTGAAGGAAAAACATTGATCAATGACTTTGAGAAAAATATTACTCTTGCCATTATTGATGAGACTTGGAAGGATCATTTGAGAAAGATGGACGACTTAAAGCAGTCGGTGCAAAATGCATCTTACGAGCAAAAAGACCCATTGTTAATTTATAAGTTTGAGGCTTTTGAATTATTCAAAGGAATGTTGGATAAGGTAAATAAAGATGTATTATCATTCCTTTTCAAAGGAGAATTACCAACACAAGGAGCTAATGAAATTTCAGAAGCACCTGTTGAGAAACGAGAAAAACTGAACGTAAGTAAGGAAGAGGTTCAAAATATTTCTGAGTCTTCTATGTCTAACGACACGAGAGAGCAAAAGATTCCTGAAACTGTTATTCGTGAGGAACGTAAAATAGGAAGAAATGAAAAAGTCAGCATTAAAAATGTAATGACTGGTGAAAATAAAGAAGTTAAATACAAACAAGCCATTCCAATGCTGGATAAAGGGGATTGGGTGTTGGTAGACGACTAGTAAAAAAGCGGAATCTTTAGATTCCGCTTTTTTTATGCGCGTTTTTTATTGTAGAATAGCTTCAATTATGTAAATTATGCAAAAATAATTCAAATAAGATAATGACTAAAGTATCTAAATCAGCCTTAGAATTTTTAAATAAATTAAAAAAGAATAATAACCGTGAGTGGTTTGACGAACATAAATCTGAATTTAAAGAAGAAGAAACCAAATTAAAAGATTTTTACAATGCGGTTTTAGAAGATTTAAATCAAAGTGATACCATTGAAAAAATGAAGGTATTTCGTATTTACAGAGATGTTCGATTTTCTAAAGATAAAACACCATATAATTACCATAGAAGTATTAGTTTTTCTAGAGCAACAGAAAAATTAAGAGGTGGGTATTATTTAAAAATTTCTCCAGGAGAATCTATGATGGCAGGAGGTTTTTTCAAACCAAGTCCAGCAGATTTATTACGAATTAGAAAGGAATTTGAGACAGATGATTTTGAAATAAGAGAGATTATTGCTGAGGAAAATTTTCAGAAATTATTTGGAGATTTGGAAGGAGAGGAAGTAAAATCAGCACCGAGAGGTTTTGATAAGAATCATGCTTCCATTGATCTGATTCGTAAAAAATCCTTTTTAGTAACTAGGAATTTTTCTGATGAAGAAGTGTTGTCTCAAAATTTTAGAGAAGAATTAAAATTGTCCTACTTGGCCTTAAGACCCTTTTTTGATTATATGTCTGATGTTTTAACAACTGATATAAATGGAGAATCAATTTTAAAAGAATAAAGTATGACTGAAGATATCCAGGAGAATGTAGTTCATGGCGAAGAAAATGTTTTTGTTCAAAAGTTTCAAGAATATTTAGCTGAATTCGTGTATGGAGGTATAGATGGCAGTGTAACAACCTTTGCGGTAGTTGCAGGAGCTGTTGGTGCTGGTTTAGATTCTTCTGTGATTATTATTCTAGGTTTTGCAAATTTATTTGCAGATGGCTTTGCAATGTCTATAGGTGCCTATTTGTCTTCCAAAACAGATGTGGATAATTATGAAAAACACAAAGCAATTGAGTATTGGGAGGTAGAAAACATTCCGGAAAAGGAACGAGAAGAAATACGAGAGGTTTTTAGAGAGAAAGGTTTTACAGGGAAATTGCTAGAGGAGGTGGTTGCAACCATTACAGCCGATAAAGATAGGTGGGTAGATGTAATGATGAAGGAGGAACTTGGTCTTATAGAAGAAACCAAATCACCATTTAAAATAGGTCTCATTACCTTTATATCTTTTCTTATTTTGGGCTTTATTCCCTTATTAGTCTATGTGTTGGACATGATGATTGACATCAAAGGGGACTTGTTAATTTGGTCTACCTCACTAACATTTCTATCCTTTGCTTTGATAGGGTATTTAAAAGGGGTAGTAAATAGTAAAAATAGATTTGCAAGTGTTGCTACAACTGTGTTAATGGGAGCAGCAGCTGCTTTGGTAGCCTATTATGTAGGTGACTTTTTAGAAGGCATTATGTCGAAGTAATAAAAAATTATTCACCTCTAAGCTTGTCAATTAATTCATTTAAAATTAATGATTCTTTGTAGTTTAAATACTGTGTCACCTGCTCGGTATGGTTGCTAATATCTTCATCAATAGAACATAAATGATTCAAACCTTTTTTAGTAATTTTTATCTCAACTCTTCGTTTATTGTTTTTATCGATACGTCTTGTGACAAAACCTTTTAGGATTAACTTATCAATCAATCTAGTGGTATTACTCATCTTAGAAATCATGCGATCGTGTATATCCGTCAAGCTTATAGGTCTTCCTTTTTGTCCTCTTAGAATTCGAAGCACATTGTATTGTTGGGAAGAAATATTATAAGGCTTAAAAAAGTTCACGTTCTTTTCATTGATCCAGCTACCAATATGCATTAAATTTAAAACAGTTTTAGTATCTATATCTAGGACCACGGTTGACTTTATTTTTTTCTCTATCGACATATATTTACATTAACAAATGTTAATAATGTAAATTTAGATAAAATCAATATTGTCTGAAATACGTGTTAGCACGTATTTTTTGATCAAAGGCTCAAAATATATTGTTTATTCAGCAACACCCAGTTTGTTAAGGAATTGGTTCCACCGTTTAAATCCATTTTATAAATAATATTACTTCTATGTTTCTCTACGGTTCTCTTAGATATAGAAAGGATATCAGAAATTTCTGCATTGGATTTTTGATCCGCTATTAATTTGAGAATTGTCTTTTCTGAAGAGGTCAATTGAGATAGTTTTTCAAGATCATCGTTGGGAGAGTCGGATGGTAGTTTTTGAATAGAATTGCTGTAGTAATATTTATCTGATAATACCGTTTCTATACATTTTTCTATTTCCTCAAATTGATCTTCTTTTAACAAGTAACCGTTGATATGTAACTCCTTTGCTTTTAAAATGTATTCGGGTTCTTTGTAAAAAGAGAGGATAATGAATTTTGTTTGGGATTTCTTTTCTTTCGCTTTTTGTATCACCTCAAAACCATTGAGAATAGGCATGTTGATATCAAGCATAGCTATATCTGGTTTTTTTGTAAGAATTTCATCCAGGGCTTCTTCACCGTTTTTCGCTTTTCCGACTACTTCATATTGATGTAATTCTAGTTCGTATTTCAAACCGTTTAATAGCATAGGATGATCATCAGCAACAACAATTTTTATGTTTTTTTCAAATTTCATTTTTAACTGGAATTAATAGAGTTGTTTTGGTTCCTTTTCCAATGATACTCAGGATCTTTATGTTACCATTGATGACTTTGGCTC
Organism: Flavicella sp.; assembly: GCF_029238425.1. Classification (GTDB taxonomy): domain Bacteria; phylum Bacteroidota; class Bacteroidia; order Flavobacteriales; family Flavobacteriaceae; genus Flavicella. The sequence goes on along the minus strand of NZ_JAQWGB010000143.1, from coordinate 7,908 downwards.
TTTCCTTAAGGGTTTTCATCCCTAAGCTGTCTGAGTTTTTTAATTTTTTCTTGAAGTCGAAACCGATACCATTATCCTTTACGACTATCAAAATATAACTTGATTTTTTAAGTATGGAAACATAGACGGATTTAGCATTTGCGTGTTTAACTATGTTAGAGAGCGATTCTTGAAGGATTCTATAAATATGAAGTCCAGTTTCCTTTGAAATAAATGGATCTATATTCAGAGAATCAAATGTGAAAAATAATTCAGTATTGTCGTCAAATTCTGATATTAAAGCTTTTATGGAAGTAGTCACCCCAATTCTTTCTATAATTTCAGGATGCAAATCCTTTGAAATTTCTCTCAGTTCCTCCAGTGTTTTGTCTGCCAAATTATATAGTTTTTCATTGTCAGTGTTTTTTATTCCTTTCGTTAAGAGCATTAGTTTTTGTCCGATACTATCGTGTAATTCTCTTGCAATTTTTGTTTTTTCGTTTTCTTGACTTTTAATTAAATTTCTTGAATACAATTCCTGGAGATATCTTTTTTTCTGAGAAAACTTTTTGGTTTTGTATAAATAGAGTATAATTAATAAAGAGATGAAACCTAGACTACCGAAAAGGATCCATTGATTTTTTATTTTATTTTCTCCAGTAAGTATTTTTATTTTGGATTCAGAGTTGTTTTTTTCATTCACATAAAATAAGCTATCCTTCAATTTTTCTTGATTGAATTTATAATTTAGTTCAACGGCTTGTATTTTTTGTATACTTTCTTTGTTTAATAAAGAGTCAGAATATTTTTTATAAATTTTATAATTTTCATAGGCATCTTTATATTGATGTAAGTTTTGTTGAATTTCAGATTTTTTCCAATAACTACTTTTTAATTTGCTTTTAAAATTATACGCTTTGGCTACTGCTATGGTTTGATCACAATATGCAAGCGCTTTTTTGTAGTTTTTTAATTTAGAATAGTCGACCGAAATATTATAAAGGGTACCGCAAATGGAAGCATTATTATTCGTCTTTTGATAATATTTTAAATTTTCAAAATTTAATATCAGACTTTCTGCATAGTTATTCTGAATGCTATTCAAAACAGCTAAGTTTCCGTTGACGCGATATATATTTGAATGACTACCTATCTGAGTAAATATATTTTTAGCCTTCTCATAATAAGTTTTAGCAGAATCTAGTTGGTCTGATCTTCTAAAACTAACACCTAACATATTATAACTTTTGGCCAAATCTTCTTTTTTATCTTCTAGGTTCAATAGAATAGATATGGCGTTTTTATAACTTTTAATAGAGGAATCATAATCTTCTAAATAGCGATATAGCACACCCAAGTTATGGTCTAATGCAGCAATATTTGCTTTATCGTTAAGGTATGTAAAAATGGTTTTAGATTTTAAATAGTATGCTATAGCTTTTGGATAATCGGACTTTCTACGCTCCATAATTCCTAGATCCGCATAGGCGGTGGCAATTTGCGTTTGGTTGTTATGTTTCTTTGCTAAATTCAGCGCTTCCTCAAGGTAATTTGAAACCTTTTTAAAGTCGCCGCTAATATGATATTCACCCAAGGCAATAAGTGCATTGGTTTTTAGACTGTCGTTTGTGGATCGTTTTAAATTATCTTCTAATTGTAAAAGGGCAGAATCGGTTGTGTTTTGAGAAGATATATTTATATCGTTTTGACAAAATGTTATCTTATAGATAATAAGAGACAAAAAAATAAATAAATGTAATTTCAATAGCTAGGTTTTTTTGATAGATTTATTATGAATATAATCAAACCTATAAAAGCAATAAAATATTTTATATCTTATATTGTTTTTTGTATCCAAAATGCTTGGAGGATTTAAATCTATTTAAAGGGATATTTACTCTAAAGACGTTACAATGAAGATATAAGTTGAAACAACACATACATTTATATACTTTGGTGCATGGTAAAATGAAACTAAAAAAAGAAAGTTTGGAAGATCTATTTCTATATCTTGAATTGCATGTAGGACATTTTTTTTCCATGGTAATAATTTTTTACAAAGATAGTTTCTGCATATAAACAAATGTTTATTTTAGGCTGGTTTTTACTTGTATGTACAAATTAAGAAGATGTATTTCTTTTACTATCCTTTGGTTTTACAGGGTGTGGGGCGTTTGGATAAAAGTAATTTTCACAATAGAAATGTTTTCTGATAAGAGACCTTTTCTTCAATAAACTGCATACGATATACAAAGAACAACAAGTCATGCATCGGTAAACTGTTGTGCAGGGGATGACGTGATTAAAAAAATATAATTTTTTTGAAATTCGTTTTTCAGGTGAAGAACAATGTGGGCAGTTATTTAGATTTTTCATGATTTTTTAGTTTAACTACACTACAAAGATAAAACAAGGATATTAACAAATGTTTATTATTGTTGTGTTTATTGTTGTTTATACAACAATTATTTAAATATGAGTTGGTAGATTGTAAAAAGAATGTATCTTTGCTGTGTAAACAATAATTGTATATACAGATGTTAGTTGAAGAACAGTTGAAATCAGAGAGTAAATTGAACGCGAGTACTAAATGTATTCTTAATTTGATGTACACAGGTAACTGGGTAAACGAGAAAACTAGTATCTATTTCAAACAGTTTGACTTGACTTCGCAGCAATTTAATATTTTAAGAATATTACGTGGACAAAATGGAAAAACGATTAATTTACAAGATGTTCAAGAGAGAATGATTTCGAAGATGAGCAATACCACAAGATTGATTGAAAAACTAAGAATAAAAGATTTGGTGAGTAGAATTCAGTGTGAGTCTAATAGAAGAAAAATTGAAATCTCAATTACAGATAAAGGTCTTGAATTACTGAGCGTAATTGACAAATCATTGCGAACTCATGAAAATGAAACTACAAAAAATTTAACAGAAAAAGAAGCGATTCTATTAAATGAATTATTAAATAAATTAAGAACAAATAATAAATAAACAATTAATAAATAGGCAATCATGAAAACAAACATTTTAAAATCAACAGCATTAGTTTTAGTAGCATTAATTACCATGTCTTTTACAGTGATAAAAAAAGAGACGAAACAAGTAAAAACTCGTGAGAGTAAAATCAACTGGGTTGGTAAAAAAGAAATTGGAAGTGATCATAAGGGAACGATCAATATTCAAAATGGAGTTTTAGAATTCAAAAAAGATAAACTGGTAGGAGGAGAAATCATGGTAGACATGAATTCAATTACAGTAACTGATTTAGAAGGGAATTACAAAAACAAATTAGAAGGACATCTTAAAGCAGATGACTTTTTTGGAACTGATAAATTTCAAAGCTCTAAATTGGTTTTTACAAAAGTAGAAGGGAAAGATGGTAAGTATAAAGTTACTGGAGATTTAACAATCAAAGGAATTACAAAACCGGTTAGTTTTGATTTGGTAGTAGACTCAAATACTGCATCAACTACTCTAAATGTAGATAGAACTTTATACGGAATCAAATACGGTTCTTCAAGCTTTTTTGATGATTTAAAAGACAAAGCAATCAAAAATGAATTTGAATTAAATGTAAACTTAGTTTTTTAAGGAACACCTTAACTCAAAAAAAGCCGTCTGAAAAGATGGCTTTTTTTATGCTTTGATTTCAGCTAAATATTTTTTGTCCACATAAAATGTTCCAAAAGGAATAAAAGAAGCGAAGAAAATAATTAGAAATTCTAAGAAACTCCATTTTACTTTAAAAGTATAAACAATGGAAAACAATACATAAGCTATAAATAATAAGCCATGTGCCATTCCAACAATTTCCACTAAAATAGGTTCTTTCAGTATATATTTTACAGGCATGGCAATACCAAAAAGTAATAAAAGTGAAATCCCTTCTGCAATACTTGTAAATCTAAAAAGTTTAAGACTATTCATTTGTTTGAAATTTTCACAAATATAATAAGAATTCAAGCTTTCACATCTTAAAAAGTCGGTTATTCTATATGAAAATAGTTCTATTATGGGAATTAATTTACTTTCTATATTCTGTTATTTATTTAATGGTTTACGTATATTTGCCGCCTATTATAAGAACTTTATTTCACAAGAATGAAAATATCATACAATTGGCTTAAGCAGTTTTTAAAAATCGACTGGGAGGCTGTAAAAACAGGAGAATTATTAACGGACTTAGGATTAGAAGTTGAAGGAATTGAGTTGATAGAATCTATCAAGGGAAGTCTTCAAGGAGTAGTTGTTGGAGAAGTTGTTACTTGTGGGAAACATCCTAATGCTGATAAATTAAGTGTTACTACTGTAAATGTTGGAGGGGAGGAACCTATCCAAATTGTTTGTGGAGCACCCAATGTTGCAGCTGGACAAAAAGTACCGGTTGCTACTGTAGGAACTGTTTTGTATGATGAAAAAGGCGAGTCTTTCAAAATTAAAAAGGGAAAGATAAGAGGAGAAGTTAGTTTTGGAATGATTTGCGCTGAAGACGAATTAGGTCTAGGAAAAGGTCATGAAGGTATCCTTGTTTTGGATGATGCTTTGAAACCAGGAACTCCGGTCGCTGAAGTTTTTAAGATTGAAACGGATGAAGTTTTCGAAATAGGATTGACTCCAAATAGAGCTGACGCCATGAGTCATTACGGTACGGCAAGAGATTTACGTGCTGGTTTAATGCAGCAAGGAGTAAAGCTTGAATTGATCTCACCTTCAGTAAGTAATTTTCATGTAGATGAAAGAAAGTTGAAGTTTGACGTTGAAGTTGATAATAAAGAATTGGCTCCTAGATATTGTGGTTTGACTATAACCGATGTTAAGGTAGCAGCATCTCCGGAATGGATTCAAAATAAATTGAAAGCGCTAGGTTTGGCCCCAATTAATAATATTGTGGATATCACCAATTATGTGTTGCACGAACTAGGACAGCCCTTACATGCTTTTGATGCAGCTAAGGTAAAAGGAAATAAAATATTAGTAAAAACACTAGAAGCTGGTACAAAGTTTACCACGTTAGATGGTGTGGAAAGAGAGTTGGATGCTGAGGATTTGATGATTTGTGATGGAGAGTCTACTCCTATGTGTATAGCAGGTGTTTTTGGAGGAGAGGAATCAGGAGTATCTGATAATACGACCTCTATATTTTTAGAAAGTGCTTATTTCAATCCGGTATCTGTTAGAAAATCAGCTAAAAGACATGCATTGAATACGGATGCTTCTTTCCGTTTTGAAAGAGGTATTGATCCGAACTTTACAAAATATGCATTAAAACGAGCAGCGTTATTAATTACCGAAATTGCAGGAGGTAAGGTTGCTTCTGATATCATTGATTTATACCCAAGTAAAATTGAAGATTTTGAATTGGTATTGTCTTATGAAAATGTAGAGAGATTGATTGGTGAAAAATTATCCAATGAAACAATCAAAAATATATTAGCTTCTTTAGAGATAAAAATTAGTAGTGAAACAGAAGGTGGTCTTGGGTTAACAGTTCCTGCGTATCGTGTAGATGTGCAAAGAGAGGCTGATTTAATTGAAGAAATTTTACGTGTATATGGATATAATAATATTCAGTTTTCACATAAACTAAATACCTCTATTTCTTTTTCTGAGTTTAACGGAGTGAAAATAGAGAACATTGTAGGAAATCAATTGAACTCTTTAGGGTTTCATGAGATCATGTCTAACTCTTTGACGAAGGCGGCTTATATAGAGCATTCTGAGAATTTAAAGGATGAAAACAATGTAGCGATGTTAAATCCATTAAGCAATGATTTGGCCGTAATGCGTCAATCGTTATTATTTAGTGGTTTGGAGTCTGTTTCTTACAACATCAACAGAAAAAATAATGCTTTACAGTTTTTTGAATTCGGTAAAACATATCATAAGTTTGAGGATAAATACGAAGAGTTTAAGCATTTAGCTCTTTTTGTTACAGGGAATAGAACGAGTGATTCTTGGACAGGTACGCATAAATCTTCTGACTTCTTTTATGTAAAGGGAGTGGTAAAATCTATTTTAGAAAGGTTAGGGGCTGCGACGTTAAAAACTTCACCAAATAAAAATGATGTTTTTTCTGAAGGGATTACTTTAAGTCTAGGAAAAATTAAATTGGCAGATATTGGAATTGTTTCAAAGTCTATTTTAAAATCTTTCGGAATCAAACAGGAGGTAATTTATGTTGATTTTAATTGGGATAATGTTTTAAAAATCTCTAGTTCTAAAGGAATTAAAGTAAAATCTTTACCTAAATTCCCAGCAGTAAAAAGAGATTTGTCTTTATTGTTAGATAGTTCAGTTACTTTTGGAGAGATTTATAATTTGGCCTTTCAATCTGAAAGAAAATTATTAAAAGAGGTTGATTTATTTGATGTATATGAAGGAAATAAATTAGCTGCGAATAAAAAATCGTATGCTGTGAGTTTCTTGTTACAAGACGAAGGAAAAACATTAAATGAAAAGCAAATTGATAAAATAATGCAAAAATTACAAGCTACGTTTGAGAAAAACCTTGAAGCTAGCTTAAGATAAGAATTATAAATTGTAAAGAAGGGTCCGTAACATTGATTTGTTACGGACTTTTTTTGTTTTTAGCTGCTTGTTTCAAGAAACCGATAAACATTGTCTCGCTGAGACAAATTTCGTAAATTTGCAGCACTTAGAAATAACTAAGAGAATTATAAAAAAAGATTCAATGTATAAATCGATTATTCGCCCAATTCTTTTTCAATTTGATCCAGAAAAAGTGCATTATTTTACCTTTTCAGTGATAAAAGGAATTTCTAAAATTCCTGGTGTTTCGGCAATAATTCGTTCTATGTTTCAAGTAAATGATGCAAAACTAGAAAGAGAGTTATTTGGTATCAAGTTTAAAAATCCAGTTGGTTTGGCTGCAGGATTTGATAAAAATGCAGTTCTATTTAATGAATTGGCTGATTTTGGATTTGGTTTTATTGAAATAGGAACAGTGACTCCTAAGGGACAAGAGGGAAATCCTAAGCAAAGATTGTTTCGTTTGAAAGATGATCAAGGAATTATCAATAGAATGGGGTTTAACAATGCGGGTGTAGAGGCAGCCATTGAAAACTTAAAAAAGAATAAAGGAAAAGTAATTATTGGAGGAAATCTAGGTAAAAACACGGGAATTCCAACAGAGCAATATACACAAGACTATTGCGATGTTTTCAAAGAGTTACATCCATATGTAGATTATTTTGTGTTGAATGTAAGCTGTCCAAATGTTGGAAGCCATGCTAAATTACAGGATAAAGACTATTTGATAGAGTTGATTCAATCGGTACAAAAATTGAATGAGCAAGAAACAGTGCAAAAACCAATTTTATTAAAAATAGCTCCAGACTTAAACAATCAACAATTAGATGAAATCGTTGAATTGGTGGATGAGACTAAAATTGATGGAGTAATTGCTTCTAATACTTCTACCAACAGAGAAGGATTGAAAGCGACAGAAAATCAATTGGAAGCAATCGGAAATGGAGGATTGAGCGGTAAACCTATTGCTGACAGAAGTACTCAAGCCATTAAATATTTATCGGATGCCTCGAACAAATCGTTTCCAATAATTGGTGTAGGAGGAATTCATTCCGCGCAAGATGCCTTGAATAAAATAGAAGCGGGTGCGGATTTGGTACAAGTTTATACTGGTTTTATCTATGAAGGACCTAGTCTTGTTAAAAATATAAACAAGGCGATTCTTAAGAATTCTTAGACTTATTTATTGTTTTAAAAAAAGAGAGTTTAAATTTTATATTCAGCTATTCTTTTTTATCTTGGATTCAAAATATTAGAAGATGATAGAGAAAATTCAAGATTTACTTAACGATCAAATAAAATATGAAGCATCTGCTTCTATGCAATATCTAGCAATGGCTTCTTGGGCTGACCATGAAGGGTTTAGTGGTGT
>NZ_JAQWGB010000127.1 GCF_029238425.1 Flavicella sp. | reverse complement strand
GACGCATAGAAATACGTAGATAAAAGTTTTCATAGGGGTATATTTAGAATTTAAAGATACACAAAAGAATGTATAGTGAAATCTAAACTTAGTTTATTTTTTAGCGGCAACTACCAATTCAATTTTGTCTAAAGTAGCTTGCGTGGTAAACATTCCATAGTCAATAACGACCTTGTTCTTTTCTATTTTATCTATAATACCGCAGGCTTTTCCATCAATCAATCGAACTTTGTCATTTACTTTAAATCTGTAAGACGCTTTTTCTTTTGCCTTGCGTTTAGCCTCTACCTCCTTTTCTTTTCGAACTTCAACAACTTTGGTAAGAATTTCTTTTTCAATCTTTTCTAGCTGTACTTCTTTTTGTTTTTCTGCTTTTACTTTGGCTTGTTTTACAGCCTTCGCTTTTTTGTCTTTTTTGACTGGCGGGTTTAATTCTAGATACTTAGTTTTTTCGATAAGTACCCATTTGTTGAATTCAGCAAATAGTGCTTTTTTATTATTGGTTTGAAAGTATTTATTGATCAGTTCATTAGACTTTCTTCCATACGTAAGCATTTTTTGATTTTTATCGTACAGCTCTTGAAAACTATTCAACTTAGCTTTTATTTTAGATTCCTTGTCAGATAAATTTTGAGTTTGGGTTTTAGCTTTTAATTGTTCGTTTTCTAGAACTTGTGAGTTACGCTGTAGCTGATTTCTTTCTTTTTGTAATTTAGAAATGGTTTTGTCCAGTCGGATTTTTTCTCCTTCAACTTTTTTCTTAGCTCTGTTGATCAAGCTAAACGGAATTCCATTTTTCTGTGCGACCTCAAAAGTAAAAGAACTACCCGCCTGACCAATGTGTAATTTGAACAAAGGTTCTAAAGTACGTTCGTCAAATTGCATATTTGCATTGCTCACATTTTCTAACTCATTTGCCAAAACCTTTAAGTTAGAATAGTGGGTTGTAATCACTCCAAAAGCTTTTTTAGTATAAAATTCTTCTAAAAATATTTCAGCTAGCGCCCCTCCCAGATCAGGATCACTTCCTGTCCCAAATTCATCAATTAAAAATAAAGTATGCTCGTTACATCGTTTTAAAAAACCACGCATGTTTTTCAAACGATAACTATACGTACTTAATTGATTTTCTATGGATTGATTGTCTCCAATGTCAGATAGTATAGTGTCAAAAAAGTAAGTTTCACTATGTTCATCAACAGGAATTAGCATACCACTCTGAACCATTACTTGCAGGAGTCCAATTGTTTTTAAGGTGATACTTTTTCCTCCTGCATTAGGACCAGAGATAACAATAATTTGTTGAGATTCGCTCAGCTCCAAAGTTTGCGGTACGATTGGTAATTTTGATTTTCTATTCTTTTCTAATAAAATAGGGTGATAAGCTTCTTCAAAATAGATTCTTTTAGAATCAGAAAATTTTGGTAGTAAAGCATTATTTGCATAAGCATGTTTTGCTTTAGCTCCTATACAGTCTAGTTTTGTTAAGTAGTCTTGATAACTAATGAACAACGGGAAAAATGGACGAATTGTTTCTGTAAGAACTTTTAAAAGTCTATTTATTTCTTGTTTTTCATCGTGTTGTAAATTCTGAATGTCTCTGTGCAGTTCTAAAGTTGCTTGCGGAGCAATAAAAACAATACTTCCAGTTTTAGAACTCCCTAGTAAGCTTCCTTTTACTTTTTTGCGATGCATGTTTTGTACCGCTAAAACACGCTGGTTGTCAACCACAGATTCTCTAATGTCATCTAAGTAACCAGCATTGTCATATCTGCTCATTTCTCTAGAAAAAGAACTGCTCAATTTTGCTCTTGCAATATTTATTTCTTTACGGATCTCTCTTAAGAAAGCAGAAGCTTTGTCCTGAACTTCTCCATACGGAGTGATGATTTTTTGAATTTCATCAATAGCAGTTTTTGTGTATTCTATTTCACTAGATTTTGAGAGAAGAGTAGGGAAGTACTCGCTAAATTTTCTGAAAAACAACAATAATTCATTAACAGTTTCAGAATTGGTAGCAATTTTTAAAAAGGAAGCCGCATCTAGTCGACTATTTTCAATTTTTAAAAGGTGTATTTCCTTCGTTAAATCTTCAAAATAATGATTAGGAATTCTGTTTTCACTTATAAGTGACGAATTGTATTCTTTTACCTGAGCTAATTCTATAAACAAGTCAGGTTTGTTAGAAATCGGCTTGATTTCTTGAACCAATTTTTTCCCTAAGTCAGATATGCAGTGTTCTTCAACACTGTTTAAAATAGAATTAAACTCTAAATCGTCTAATGTTTTTTGTGAAATAAATCCCATTGAAATACGTAATTTTTCTTCTATAATTCAAGATGTATAGTGCCTACAAAAGTAAGGATATTTCATAAAAGTATCTGTTTTCTATAAAGAACTACTGCATAATTTTTGAATAATTAAAAAGAATGATTTTATATTTGTTCCAATTCAAATCCTATGGTAGAAAATTTAAGTTTAGAGTGGAGAAATATTTTAAAAGAGGAATTTCAAAAACCTTATTTTAAAGAATTGGAACAATTTGTTGAAAATGCATATTCCAATGAAATTTGTTTTCCAGAAAAGAAACATGTTTTTGAAGCATTTAACCAATGCAGCTTAGCGGATGTAAAAGTCGTTCTTTTAGGACAAGACCCATATCATGATCTTGGACAAGCACATGGTTTGAGTTTTTCTGTTTTGGAGGGTGTAAAGCATCCACCATCTTTAAAAAATATTTTTAAAGAGTTAGAAACTGATGTAGGTTTTATGGTTCCTGATTCAGGAAATTTATCTCATTGGGCAAAACAAGGAGTTCTTTTGTTGAACGCAACGTTAACCGTTGAAGTACATAAAGCAGGTTCACATCAAAAAAAAGGATGGGAAAAGTTTACAGATGCAGTTATAAAAAAAATATCTGAAGACTGTGAGAATGTGGTTTTTCTTTTATGGGGTGGATACGCTCAAAAAAAAGGAAAAAAGATTGATGCAACCAAACACTGGATTCTAACAAGTGGACATCCTTCACCTTTAAGTGCAAATAGGGGCTATTGGTTCGGAAATAAGCATTTTAGCAAAACCAATGCGTTTTTAAAATCGAAAAATAAAACTGAGATTAATTGGTGAAAATTACTGTGGAATTAACCTCCAACACGTTTTACATTGTAGCCATCCGTCTTTAAGATGTCCATAATTTTATCTCGGTATTTACCTTGAATAATTATTTCTCCATCTTTGATAGAACCTCCAACACCACATTTTGTTTTTAGCTTTTTACCTAAGGCTTTTAGGTCAGCTTCTGAGCCTTCAAAACCTTTGATAACTGTTACGGTTTTACCACCTCTTCCTTTGTTAGAAAATAATGCTTCTAATCTTTGGTCTTTCGGAGAAAGTGTTTCTAATTCTTCATTTTGATTTACATCGAAATCATCATTTGTTGAGAATACAAATCCTCCTAGATCAGATAAGTCGTTAAGTTTCTTTTTTGCCATGCTACTGTATTATTGTTTGTTTTTGATTTTTTTCCAAAAGAACATGATAAGGGCAATAGATTCTATAGAAAGTCCAATTGCCAAAGCTAGCATACCAGCTCCCTCTTCCTTTTTGGTAAGGTTGATAATGATTCCCGTGGCAACCCAAATAAAACCAAGAATAAATACTCTTACTACATTTTTGTCCATGTTTATGCTTTTATCAATCCTAATTCAATCAAACGTTCCGTTAAAAATTCTCCGGCGGTAATATCTTCATATAATTTTGGATGGTTGGCATCAATACATTCTTCCAAACAATTTAATTTCATTTCTGCTTTAGGATGCATAAAAAATGGAATGGAATATCTAGAAGTTCCCCAAAGTTCTTCTGGCGGGTTGATTACTTTATGTATCGTCGATTTTAACTTGTTGTTTGTCAATCTTGATAACATATCTCCAACATTGATCATCAACTCATCGGGTTGTGCAATGGCATCAATCCACTCTCCATTATGGTTCTGAACTTGTAGCCCTTTACCATGAGCCCCCATCAATAGGGTAATTAAATTGATATCTCCATGAGCTGCTGCACGTTCCGCTCCTTTTGGTTTGTCTTGAATAGGAGGGTAGTGAATAGGTCTTAAGATACTGTTTCCGTTTAAGATGTATGGATCAAAATAAAATTCATCCAATCCTAAATGAAGGGCAATAGCTCGTAATACATATTTGGCTGTTTTTTCAAGCAATTGAAACGTTTCTTTTCCGATACTGTTGAATTCTGGGATTTCAGAAACAATGACATTTTCAGGATATTGCTTTTTGAGAACTTCATCATTTTGAACATACTGTCCAAAGTGCCAAAATTCTTTTAAATCAGCTTCCTTTTTACCTTTGGCGCTTTCTTTACCAAATGAAGTATAGCCTCTTTGACCTCCGATGCCTTCAATTTCATATTTTTTTTTCATTTCTTCTGAAAGTTCAAAAAAATGTTTGATTTCCTTGTATAAATTGGTCGTCAATTCATCACTTAAAAAATGACCTTTTAAAGCGACAAAACCAATTTCGTTAAAAGCAGTTCCTATTTGTTTGGTAAACACTTTTTTCTTTTCAGAGTCGTCGGATAAAAAATCCTGTAAATTAACACTAGGTATTTTTTGCATGCGGGTTATCTTTTGTACAATGGTATTCTATAAGCGATAGTATATCCAAATCCAAGACCTGTTCCTGTGGAGAAAACTTTATTAAATCCTGGAACATATAGATTTTGAAAATTATCAGGCTGAGTTTGATTCAATATAAAATTAAATTGAATGTGCGCACCAAGGTATAGGTTTTTTAAAGTTTCTACTTTCAGTCCAAACAAAAGTCCAAACCAATGTGCGGTTAAATTCTCGTAGGTTCTAGGTGTGAAATTCGATCTTGGTTCAAAATAGGGGCCAGAAATTCCGTCTATTTCTGTTCCTTCTTGATAAATAGTATATTGATCTACGGTTTGATCAAATAAACTAAATCCATATCGTGCACCCACATAGATTTCATTATCCATCTCCAACCAGTTTTTAAAGGTATTCCAGTTCACCCCAGCAGAAATATATGATCCGCTAGCAGTAAAAGCATAAGTATCTCTTCTTTTTACTTGTTCAGCAACTCCTATTTCTGCAGCAATGTATAAGTTCTTTTTAACTCTATAATCTCCCACAATTTCAAAACCATTGTAATTGGTTTTAACTGCAGATAAAATTGGTTTCACAATATCAATTCCAAGTCGTAGACCATAGTTTTTTTTGTAAACAACAATAGAATCAGCATCTATAGTAGATGTTTTTGCAACAACTTCTGTGTCCTTTTTTGCTTCAGGTTCTGTTTTTTCTTGACCGTTTGAAAGTGATACAAACAGCATAAAACAAAAACTAATGGTAAACCTTAATATGTGTCTCTGTTTCATTTTCAATTTTTGTAACGTTTACCTCAATTCTATCAATCCAACTTTCTAATTCAGGATCAATTATTGGTTCTAAATTTGCCCCAAAATCATTGAAGTGGGCAATATATCCACATCCTTCAGATATAAAAACATCGGAAGTAGTATATGTCAAATCTAAAGTTTCAACATCGTTGGTTGTCGATAATTTATATTTTGTTGAAGTGGACTGAGTGTTTAGGGGCAATAAAATAGAATCAGTCAATACCAATTGGTAAATAGAGTCTTTTTGATCTGCCCAAGCATAAATTGGTACTTGTTTTCTTGTTGTAGGATCCTCTTTGTCGTAAAATTCAATAATCAATCTTGGAGTTGTAGGGTCATCACAAAAATCATCATCTTCACAAGAAGTCAATAGATATAATAAAGTTGTAAAAACAAGAAATATTTTTTTCATTGTATTGAAGTCAATTCAAATATGCTGTCAAAGATACTAAAGTATCAACTAGTTTATTTTAATTTTTTTAAGTTATAAGATATTTAACAATCCTAAATAATCTTTTTGATCACTCTAAGTTTATGTGTGTGTCTTCTGGAGTCAACATTGTAAATTCCGGAGTGGTCCAATCTGTCAATTCTTACTTTTCCATGCGCATGAATGATATAATTGTCCTTCATGATAATTCCAACATGAGTGATAGCACCTTCGTCGTTATCAAAAAAGGCCAAATCTCCTGGTTCGCTTTCCTCTATAAAGCTCAATACCTCTCCTTGTTTTGCTTGCTGAGATGCATCTCGTTTCAAACTGTAACCATTTAGTTTGTAGACCAGTTGTGAAAAGCCAGAACAATCGATTCCGAAAGGAGTTTTACCACCCCATAGGTATGGACTGTTTAAAAATAAAAAGGCAGTTTGAATTAAATTGGATTTCGGCTGTTTTGAACTTAAAACCTCTCCATCATAGCTATATTGTTCGTTGGCGATAGAAAACTTATTATTTCTAAAATTGGGTAGATTGGCACCAATAGGCACGGTCATCAATTCATTTTTTTGATTACTGATGAAATCCACCAAGTTTCCTGCTAGAATTTTAGGCCCTTTTTCTAAGGAATCATACATTTCCTTTTCAATCAATTCGAATTGCTTGTTGTCTAACCAACCTTCATAGCTGTCAAATGCCAAACGAATTTTACTCCATTTTTTACGGATTTCAAGTACTTTAAAATGTTCTCCAAACAATATTTGAGATACCAATTCAGCTTTATCAGAGGGTTCCTCACGTAAAGGAACGATGCTTAAATTACAAATTCCGTAATCCATTAATTGTTTTTGTTTTTTTCAATAATAATTGCAGTGGCACCACCACCGCCATTACAAATTCCTGCTGCGCCAATGTTTCCGTTGTAGCTAAAAAGAATGTGGGTCAAAGTAACTAAAATTCTTGCACCTGAACAACCTAAAGGGTGTCCTAATGCAACAGCTCCTCCTTTTATATTTGTTTTGTTTAATGGAATGTTTAAAAGATTACAGTTGGCAAGGCCTACCACAGAAAAAGCTTCGTTCAATTCAAAATAATCTACTTGATCTAAAGAAATATTAGTCTTGGAAAGTGCTTTAGGCAGCGCTTTAGAAGGGCTAGTAGTAAAAAACTCTGGTTCTTGTGAAGCATCTGCATACCCTAAAATAGTGGCAAGTGGAGTTAAATTAAGTTCCATTGCTTTTTCTTCTGACATAAGAACAAGAGCCGCGGCACCGTCATTTAAAGTAGATGCATTCGCTGCTGTTACGGTTCCTTCCTTTGAAAAAGCAGGTCGTAAAGATCTCATTTTTTCAAAATTCACTTTCAAAAACTCTTCATCTTTGTCTACTAGAATTGGATCTCCTTTTTTCTGTGGAATACTTACGGGAATAATTTCTTCCGAAAATCCATGTTGCTCCCATGTTTCTTTTGCACGGGTATAGGATTCTTGAGCAAAATCATCCTGTTGTTCTCTAGAAATTTTATAGGTTTCAGCACATAAATCAGCACATACTCCCATATGTTGTTGATCGTAAACATTGGTAAGACCATCTTTGAGTAAGCCATCTACAAAATTTAAGTTTCCAAACTTTGTATTTTCTCTAGCCTTAAAGTAATGCGGTGCTTGCGACATGTTTTCCATACCACCTGCAACAATTATATCTGTATCTCCGCAAAGAATTGACTGTACAGCTTGAGTCACAGTTTTCATTCCAGAAGCACAAACTTTATTAACTGTAGTACAAGGAACCGTATCTGGTATGCCCGCTTTTAAAGCAGCTTGTTTGGCTGGAGCTTGTCCCAAGTTAGCCTGTAAAACATTGCCCATTAAAACCTCTTCTACTAGTTTTGGGTCTAGATTAACTTTCTCCAGAGCTCCTTGAATGGCAATAGCTCCGAGGTCTGTCGCCGATACGCTAGCCAAGCTTCCGAGAAAACTTCCAATAGGAGTTCGTACGGCTGAAACAATGACAACTTTTTTGTTCATAAGCTTTGTGGATTAAGAATGAGGTCTATGCGAAAGTACTCAAATAATTCGAGAAAATAGGGCGAAATATGTTGAGAATAGAGCATCAATAAATGTAAAAAATATTCTAGGATTAATAAAATATTGCTCAGAAATCATACTCCCTTTAAATTTGTTTATTTTTGACTATCAATTAAGATTACATGAAAAAAATCATCAATACAATTTATCAGAATAATTCTATAATTTATAAGGTTTTTCTGTTTATCACTACTGTTTTTTTAGTAGTGTATTTTTTTCCAAAAGGAGGGAAGTTCAAATATGAATTTCAAAAAGGGAAACCTTGGCAATATGAAAATTTATATGCTCCTTTCGATTTCGCAATTCAAAAAAGTCCTGAATTAATTGAGCAGGAAAAAAAGGAATTGGCGCAAAAATCAAAATTGTTCTTTGAGTATGATTATAATGTGTTTCCAGAAGTTCAGAAGGAAATGCTTCAAAAAGTAAAAGAATTAAATGTTGATTCTTTAACAGTGCGTGTGATCATGTCTAAAGGGAATTCAATTTTATCTGGTTTGTATAAAAAGGGATTTGTTGACTCGGCAAGTGAGGCAAAAATTTCTGATCGTACAGAACAGGTTATATTAAGAAGAGGGAATGAAATAATTGAAGTTGCTTTTGACGATTTTATAGAATCAAATGAACTTTTTCAATACATCCAATCTAAAATTTCATCACGATCTAATTATAAATACAATGACGATTTGATTAGAATCATTCCTCAAGTTGTAAAAGGGAATATTAGATATGATGAAAATTTCACCAACAAGGCGCTTCGGAATTCCATTAATTCTATTTCCTATACAACGGGGTTGATCACTGCCAATCAATTGATCGTTTTTAAAGGGGATATTGTAGAAGGTAAAAAGTTTGATATTTTAAATTCTTTAAAAAACGAATACAAATCTCAAACATGGAGTCAAGCCAATTATTATTGGATAGTATTTGGGTATACCGTGTTAGTTTCCTTGGCATTGTTGATGTTGTTGCTCTTTTTGAGAAAAGATAGAGCGGAGATTTTTGACGATAATATGAAGGTAACTTTTATTTTCTTCAATATATTATTGATGATCTTTTTAGTGACGTTTACCATTAAATACCAAGTAGATTATTTATATGTAGTTCCATTGAGTATTTTACCTATCGTATTGAAAGCATTTTTTGATGCAAGGTTGGGGCTCTTTACACATGTACTAACCGTATTGTTATTAGGATTTATAGTGCCTAATAGTTTTGAGTTTATTTATCTACAGATTATTGCGGGTATCGTAACCATATTAACGGTTTCTGAATTGTACAAACGTGCAAACTTATTTATTTCGGTGGGGCAGATTACCTTAATTTATATGCTTACCTATTTTGCGTTTTCTATCATTCATGAAGGTTCTATAACTCAAATTAATTGGGATTACTTTGTAATGTTTGCTTTGAATGGTGTACTTTCTTTTTTGTCATTGTTCTTAATTTGGATGTACGAGAAAACCTTTGGTTTGGTGTCTGATGTTACTTTATTGGAGTTGTCAAATACAAATTCTAAACTATTGAGAGACTTAAATGAAAAAGCACCAGGAACCTTTCAGCATTCCATGCAAGTAGCTAATTTAGCAGAAGCCGCTGCAAACGAAATAGGAGCCAATTCTATGTTGGTTAGAACAGGGGCATTATACCACGATATTGGGAAAATGGTGAATCCAATGTATTTTACCGAAAACCAATCCACAGCTGTAAATCCACATGATGATTTAACACCTAAAGATAGTGCACGTATCATTATCAATCATACTTTGAATGGTATTGAACTTGCGAAAAAACATGGACTTCCAGATAGGATTATTGATTTCATTAGGACACATCATGGAACCAGTACGGTTTATTATTTCTATAAAAAAGAGGAAGAAGGAAACTTAGAAGATATCAATAAAGAAGACTTTCAATATCCAGGTCCTATTCCTTTCTCTAAAGAGACTGCCATATTGATGATGAGTGATGCCGCAGAAGCAGCTTCTAAAAGTTTGAAGGAGCCTACAGCACAGTCTATTGATGTTTTGATTGATAGAATTATTGCAAAACAAATGGAAGATGGACAATTTAGAAATGCAGATATCACTTTCCGTGAGATTGAAACGATCAAAAAGGTATTAAAGAAAAAGCTAAAGAATATTTACCATCTAAGAATTGAGTATCCAGAATAAAAAATACGTGATTTTTGATTCAACTGAGGGTGTGTGGTTAAAATATAGAGGTTGAAAATATTTCGGCAAGTATTATTAGAATGTTAATTTATTTGATTTCAGAGAGTTGATTGAAACTTCAAGGATTAGGGCGAAAAAAAACATTATTTTATTGAAAAAAAACTTCAAAAAGGTTGTGTAATACGTAAAGGTAGTGTAGATTTGCACACGCAAAAAATAAGTTCTTTTACAAAATTAAATATACAGATTGTTAAAAATCTAGGAGAGGTGCCGGAGTGGTCGAACGGGGCTCCCTGCTAAGGAGTTGTACCTTTACGGGTACCGGGGGTTCGAATCCCTTCCTCTCCGCAATTTTTTTCAATTTTCTATACTTCGGGGTGTAGCGTAGCCCGGTCATCGCGCCTCGTTTGGGACGAGGAGGTCGCAGGTTCGAATCCTGCCACCCCGACGAAGTAAAGAATTTAATTGCATTATCAATACTTAGTATTGTTAATGGGCGCATAGCTCAGCTGGATAGAGCACCTCCCTTCTAAGGAGGCGGTCGAAGGTTCGAATCCTTCTGCGCTCACTGAAGGAAACAGAAAATTCCATCAAAACCCTGTAAATCATATGTTTACAGGGTTTTTTGTTTTTAAGGATATCAATTTAATGCATAAAAAAGCATACCTTAGGTTCACAAATCGGTCAACACTTTTTAAAGTGCGATTTTGGGTTCTAAAAACCGTAAAAACATAGGGGTGAAATTCCATTGTTTACTGGCCGGAGGATAGCAAATCGGTCAACAAAAATTGTGGTAGTTTTTGTTGCCTTTTTTACCCTTAAAACGAGCATAATTGATTTGACTTTCGTCAACAAATATTTAATATTTAAAGACGACAATTATGAAAGCAAGTACAACATT
>NZ_JAQWGB010000120.1 GCF_029238425.1 Flavicella sp. | reverse complement strand
ACATGTCCAAATTATGTCCATTGCTTATTTTTTTCTTTTGGGAGGTTTGATTCTAATTTTGAGAGAAATTATTAAAACAACTATATTTTATGAATTATTTAAAGAAAATAAGTTCAGTTGTGTTCTTTATGATGGCAGCCTTCTCTATGAATGCTCAAGTTTGGAAAGATGCAAATGCGAACATTGATGATAGAGTAGAAGATCTATTGTCTAAAATGACTTTGGAAGAAAAAATTAGCTATTGTGGCTCAAGAATCCCTGCTATTGATAGACTAGGTGTTCCTTATTTTGAATGGTATGGAGAAGCATTGCATGGAATTATTGGATGGAATTGTACTCAGTTTCCTCAAAATATTGCCATGGGTTCTACTTGGAATCCAGATTTAATGTTTGACGTTGCTACGGCAATTTCTAATGAATCTAGAGCGCTAAAAAATATTGGTAAAAAGGAAGTCATGATGTTTTCACCAACAGTAAATATGGCTCGTGATCCAAGATGGGGTAGAAATGAAGAATGTTACAGTGAAGATCCACATTTGATGTCAGAGATGGCACGTATGTATATTAGAGGGATGCAAGGAAACGATCCAAAATATGTAAAAACAGTGACCACTGTTAAACATTATGTTGCAAACAATGTGGATAAAGGAAGAGAAAAATCTCATTCTAATATTGGAAAAAAAGATTTGTATGAATATTATTTTCCAGCGTACAAAACTTGCGTAGTGGATGAAAATGCAACGGGAATCATGACGGCTTTGAATGGCTTAAATGGTGTTCCTTGTTCTGCAAACAAATGGTTGGTAAATGATGTACTAAGAAAGCAATGGGGTTTTGAAGGATATGTAATTGCAGATTGGACTGCGGTTCAAGGGTTGGAAACACGTATGCATTATGCAAGTTCTCAGGCCGAGGCAGCAGCAATGGCTATCAAGGCCGGTGTAGATCAGGAATGTTACAGAAATGCAACCAAAAAGGCTCCTATGGTATATGCTTTGCCTACATCTATAGAGGAAGGTTTGATAACGGAAGAAGAGGTCAATGTTTCTGTAAGAAGGATGTTGAAATTGCGTTTTAGAACAGGAGATTTTGACGATCCTTCTTTGAATCCATATTCTAAAATACCAAGGAGTGTTTTGGAGTGCGATGCACACAAAAAATTAGCTTTAAAAGCAGCTGAGCAATCTATCGTTTTACTTAAGAATAAAAAAGATATGCTTCCTTTAAAAAAGGATATTAAAAGTATCGGTGTAGTTGGCCCTTTTGCTGATAGATGTTGGTTAGGGATTTATTCTGGAAATCCTAAAAGTAAAATATCACCCCTGCAAGGAATAAAAAATAGTACTTCAGCTAAAGTATTATATGCAGAGGGATGTTCTTTGGCTAAAGATAAGGAAGATGCTAAGAAAATTGCAGAGGCGGTTGAAGTAGCAAAAAAATCTGAATATGTTGTTGTGCTAGTCGGGAATGATGAGGCTACAGCAACGGAAAATGTTGACAGAAAAACTTTAAAATTACCTGGGAATCAGCATAAACTGATAAAGGAGTTACAAAAGGTGAATAAGAATGTCATCGTAGTTTTAATTCCTAGTGGTGCTACGGATGTTTCTTGGGAGCAAGATAATGTGCCTGCAATACTTTGTGCATGGGCAAATGGACAAGAACAGGGAACAGCCTTGGCAAAGGTGTTGTTTGGAGATGTAAATCCTGGTGGAAAATTAAACGCTACTTGGTTTAAATCGGATAATGATTTGCCAGATTTTAACGATTATAATGTTAAAAATGGTAGAACTTATATGTATTTTAAAGGAGATGCTTTGTATCCGTTTGGTTATGGTTTGAGTTATACAGATTTTGAAATTGAAAAGGTAGTTCTTGATGTGAAAACATTAAAGCCAGAACAATATGTTACTGTAACAGCAACCGTTAAAAACACAGGAAATGTGGATGGTGATGAGGTAGTGCAGGTTTATATAAAGGATGGGAAATCTTCAAAGAAAAAACCGATAAAGGCTTTGAAAGGCTTTGAACGAGTTTCTGTAGCTTCAGGTGCAAGCAAAACAGTGGAGATCAAAATACCTTATGAAGCTTTTGCTTATTACAATGTAGCTGCTGAGAAGTTTAAAGTGAAAGCAGGTAAATTTCAAATTTTAGTTGGGAATTCAAGCGATGCTATAAGCGAGGTGAAAACTTTAAAAGTAGAGGCAGGGAGTATCCCAGAAATTAAAGTGGGTGAAAAAAGCGCCTATTATAATTTTGACCCAGCAAAACATGGAAGAAGTTGGGACTATTTATATACGAATGCGTCTGATATGAGCACTTCTTCTACAAAGAAAGAGGATACTTCTAGTTGGGTTGAATATGAAATTACTTTTTTAGACCCAGGTTTTTATGTAAACACATGGGACGCAGAATTGACTTTTAAGTCTGCGAGTAAAGAGGCAATTATTGAAACTTTTATGGCTGGTAATTCTATGGACAATTACACCATACTGAATAACCAGCGAAAATTAAAAATTAAAATTCCTATTCCTCCAGAGTACGGTCAGCCAGTAAGGCTAAGAATTAAGACTAGAAAAGGAGAGGTAGCACATGAGTCTATTAAAATAATTCCTCCTGGAAAAGTAAAACCATTTGTGATTTCAAAAATCATCGATAGGTCAAAAAACTAATTGGTTTTAGTTAATTATAGTTAGTGAAATTCGGGTAGGCTAAATTCTACCCGGATTTTTTTTAAATGGAGTTTATATAGGTGACCAGATTTTCATCTCTTTGCAAGTCTAGTTTTTTTCTAAGTCTATATCGAGCTTTGTTGACACTATCAGCAGAGATCCCTAATAGTTGTGCCATCTCTTTTGTAGAGAAATTCAACTTTACCAAAGCACATAATTTTAATTCATTTCGGCTAAGGTTTTTGTGTTTATTTCCTAAACTTTCATAAAAAGAACTATTTACTTGGATAAATCTAGTTTCAAATTCTTCCCAGGTTTTTGCTGAGTTTACTTTGATGGTACTTTTTATTTTTTCTACAGAATTAGACCCATCTTTGTTGACATCATCCAACCCTTTTTTTATTTCTTCTAGTAGTTTGTCCTTTTCAATAAGTTGAAGTGCAGTAACGGCTAGTTCTTTTTTCTTTATTTCAATCTCAGCTTTAGCTCTTTCTTTGGCTAACCTTTTTTCTACTTGATGTTTGTTTCGTAATAATTTGATGACGATGACTGATGCGATAATGCTTATGACAATAAGTAAAATAGAAAAAAGTAACTGTGCATTTAATTTTTCTTTTTCGGCATTGACCAATTTTAGTTCTTGTTCTTTTTTGATTCTATTATTGGCAATAATTGATTTTCTGTAAGAGTCTTTTATTTCAAATAATTGTTTGTTACGCTGACTCTGACTGCCGAATAAGCTATCTCCTAAGGATTTTGATTCGTTGATTTGCTCATATGCGAGTTTGTAATTTCCGAGTTCTTTATAGAGTAGAGAAGTTTTTTCCAACAAACCAACTCTAAGTCCTTGCCTAATTTTTTGCTCAGAAATTAATTGTAAACTTTTTTCATAGTACTGCAAGGCTTCCTTATTCCGATTTTGTTTTGCAAATAAATCGCCTAACATCGAATATATGATTGAACTATAATCGTGGTTGTCAGAAATTTCATCAGAAAGAGAGAAGATGAGGTCTTCAGATTCTTTGTAATTTCCTGTCAAGGTGTGTAGGTGAGCTTGTTCTGTTAAAACGTAAATTTTATTTTTTATTGGGGTGTTAAGCGAGTCTAAAATCCTTTGACTCACGGAAAGGTGTTTTTGTGCCAATTCATATTCCTGATTCATTCTATAGGTTAGAGCTGCTGCAAAAAACAAGTTGCTTTTATCCACAGGGACCTCATAAACTCCAGATCTTTTTGCATGATAAAACATAGAGTCAATAGCAGAGATGGCTTTGTCTTTTTTATAAAAAATGGAATATAAAAGTGTCAGGTTTTTATATGCTTTGTATTTAATATCTGGGTTGTTTAACGAGTCAGAGGTTTTTAAAACCTCCCAAATTTTATCGTAGGCTTCAGGGTAATACGCAAGAGATGTAAGTTGTTTTGATTCTTCAAGTTCTTGCTGAATTTTTAAGACAAGACTGTCTTTGTCAAAAGTATGATCTTTAGGCTGTGCAGTTAAAATTAACTGAAAAAAGCATAAAAAAATGACAATCCTTTGGACCATAAAATACCTTATTAGTGAAGTGGAATATTTTTCACAAACTAAGAATAATATTTGTGATAGCCTTCTTGCATTGAAAAAATCCCCTTAATTTTTTAATTAAGGGGATTTGATTTTAGATTTTTGTGAGCACTATTTTTTTCTTTTGTTTGCTAACGAGCTCAGCATAAAAGTTTTTTAAATCACCATAGTATTTGGGTGAAATTATGGAACTATTAATTATTTCCTCTGTCTTGATACTGATGCTGTTGTTGTTAGCTTTAATTAAAAATTTATAGAGACCTAGATTCTCTGGAAGCCCAATACCAAAGGTTTCGGGGATTGATTCAATTTTATAGCCTTCTGGAATTTTTATAGATATTTGATTTTTTTCTTTCCATGGAGTTCCATAATCTACTGGGAAAATTCTTTCTTCCGTTTTAAAAGGATTTACTGTTGTTGAGAAAAAGAATAACGGATTGATATACATTTTTCCATTGATTACCTCAATCATATCATCACTTTCAAACTGAATCATTTGAGTAAATGCCTTATAAGGGATTTTCTTATTTCCAACTCTAAAATTGTTGATTTCTACATGGAATCTATTCTCTAATTTTTGAATTAATTCTTCTTCCTTAGTTTTATTGTTTTTTGATCTATAAGAAAAAGCTTTTAATCCATCCATTTTACGTCTCAGCAAACCATTTACATGGTAGTCACCATCAATGCTAATACTCAAACTATTATTTTCCTCAGAATATTTTTGAGGCGCCAAACTAATTGCTTTTGAACGACCGTCATCTGCTATCATTCTACCATCCCAATTCAAATCCCTCAAAGGAAGATTGTTCGGTGAACTATATTGTTCTGTAGCATCCATTAAAATATAGCCTGCTCCTTCCGCATGTACAGCTGCGATAACGTAGTTAAAGCCTTCCAAGGTTGGGAAAAATGGGATGCCATTATCCCTAGTGCTCAATAGTACTGGGTTGGCTGTAAATCCAGCCTCTCTTAGCATAGAAACCAACATAAGATTTATTTCTGCTACGTTTCCAGTTCCCTCTTTGTATGCTTTACGAACACCTTTGTTTGTATATTTCCCTGAGTATCCATTCCATTTAACTTTAGATTTAGCAAATTCTAAAATGGTGATTAATTTTTGTTGATAGGTTGTTTTTCCTTGTAAAATAGTCTCTAAATCATCTTTAAAATAATTTGAGTATTTTAACTCTTGACCAAAACTTGAGTTCTCAAAAATGGTTTTACTTACAGATTCCCATGTAGAGCTATATTGTTTTAAGTTTGAATTAGGAAAACGTGTTGAACTCAATTCGTATTTGACACCGCCTCTATAATTATTAATACTACTCATATAGGGTTCATTATCCCTAAGTGCAGGGATATCTTTTTGATAATAAACAGTGTGTTTTGACGTATGGTTCACCTTTTCATTATCATATGAGGTAGAAGAAATATTACCAGTAGTTCTAGTTTTGTTCGTCCAACTGATACTTCTATTTAAAGTTTCCTCTTGTGGAGTGATGAAGTAATATCCTTTGTTTTGTTTACTGAAATTATAGTATTCCGGAATTTCAGTGGAATAGAAAAGTTCTTTGATAGGAATATCATACTGGAAATCTAAGTCACGGATATCCCAATAAGGTGAAATAATTGTATAGCTGTATTCAATAATAGATCCCTCATTCACATTAGGCATGGTAAATTTTTTATTTGCCCAAAATTTATTGGCTTGATCTTTGAAAACATTTTTAGAGGATAGCTTTTCTTTTTTTACCTTATCGTTTTCTAGATTATAGGTATAAGCTTTTATATTATGTACCTCCTCATCTGAAGAACCTGTTTCAGGGTCATAATAATTGATGGTTACAGTGGCATGGTCAAAACCATCATTGTTGTAAATTTTTATAATCTCATGAACCTTTGTAACCAACTCAAAAGTGAACTTCTGTTCGTTAAATACAAAATTGGTTTCTCTTTTTTTATAGAGATAACAGGCATTGGCAAGACTATCTTTAGCATAAGATGTTTCTTGCAGTTCTTCTTTTTTTATTTTTCCAAATTTCCTTTTTTGGGCAAAAGTAAATGTCGTTGTTACAAGTAGAGTAACACAGAGTAATGTTAAGTTCTTCATGATTATATTTTAGTCAATGCAATTCTTAGGTTGTCGTATTTGGATATGGATTTTAAAAAATCTCTATAAGTGTTATAGGATTCTTTTGGGAAAATACCATCATAAATTAATAGGCTTCTATGATAGGTGAAGTGGGTTGCATCTATTTTTTCAAAATAAACTTCATAGCTCCCAAAATCATTTGTGATTTCCTTTTTTGCTGGTAGATAAGAAGCTTGATAAGACTCCGGAATTTCGAAAGTATAAGAATCCGTATCCTTGAATCCTCTGGATACTTCAATGGGTAGTTTTCTAGATCTGACTCTAGGAGGTAATTTGTTGTATTTATTAAAAACATTGACTCTAATGAGTAGGTCGTCTCCAGCTAACGAACCATAGTTTTTTATAGAAACGGATACCTTTTCATTAAATGTGACGGAATCTTTATTGTTGTGAAAACTATAGGATTCAAGTTTTAAATTGTTGAGGTTTTTCCAATACTCAGATATATAATAAGTTTGTACTTCTTTGGTGTTATTATTTTCTAAATAATAATGTTGATTGTATTGAGTTCCTTTAGTTGTTATGTCAATCTTACTTTCAATATTCCCTTCCTGAGTTAATGTAATGTTGGCTTTTGTTTCTTGTAAGTTTGTTTCATTCTTATAAACGGTAGTATGTTTTATAAATCCTCCCTCAGGAGTCAAGATCAAAGCATCCCTATCATCGGTAAAGGTTCCTAAAAACCCAAATGGAGTCGTTTGGCTGGTGCATTCTAGCCAATAGTCTTTTCCTTTATAAGGAAGGTTAAGAATTATATGATCTCCTTGAATGGAGTGGAAGTCTTTTTCAATATTTCGTTTGCTACTTTTGGCATAAATTTCTGTGTAGTAAGAAGCAATTCCAACGGCCTCAAGTAAAGATTTGGTATAATTTGTGAGGCCCTTGCAGTCACCATATCCAAGTTTGTGAACATCATTTGAATATGCAGGAGAGAGGCCTCCTATTCCGTACTGAACACTTATATATCTCGTGTTTTCCTGTACATAATTGTAAATAAATTTTGCTTTTTCTAAAGTGTCGGTTAGGTGCTCAGTAAGTTGTTGAATTTGTAATTTGGCTTCTTCAGAAAGATTGTCCTTTTCTTTAATTAAAACATCATATTCCCATTTCCCAAATTCTTTCCAGTTGATTGCAGTTCCCTTTAAGCCTTTAATAGCATAAGTGTCAAGTCCAAAAAGAACGCTAGGAAATAATTTTGTAATACTTGGAGCATAACGCTCGTAGGATTGAGCCTTTTGGTTTTTGATCTCAAAACTAACTTTTTGATCTTCTTTTGTAGCAGTAATTGAAAATCCATCAAAATTTCTTTCCTTGGCTCTTAGATGAATGCTTTTAGGATTTAAAATGGTATACCTGTTTTTTTCAATGGAGACATGAAATCCCTCAATAGGGAACCATTTTGGTATGGCACTTGTAGTGTTTGTTTTTATTTCTGATTCTAATACTACTGTATAAGGGTATGAGCTAGCCGTATATTCTAAATATTTATATCTACCGTCAGAAGCTAGAGTAGAGCCGCTGGTAGCAGTAACATCCTGAAATTTTGATTTCGAAAATTTTTTAAGTTTTTTCCCTGATGCATTGTAGACGATTGCTTGTAGAGAAATTATCTTTTGATTATCACTATAATAGAATGTTGCATCAAGATTGCGGTTTCCAGCTTTGTTAAGAACGGTTACAATACGCTTTGTTTTGATAGACATTTCGTCGCTATCCTCAATAGTAGCAACAGTTTCGTTTAATCGAATTACAGCGTTCGCATTTTCTTTCAGTTCAGCTGGAATAAGAAAAGAGGATAGTGCTATTTCTTGTGAAAATAGGGTAGCAGTTGTCATAAAAATAACAATAGCTACTAGGGGTATTTGTAGTAATTTCATGATGTAGATTGAAGTTGTAAAAGTAATAAAAACAAATTGTTAGAGCTTATTATTTAATAAATGTTTATTTTACGTTTAACTGTGTTTTTCCGGAGGTTTTTAAAAATGTTTAAAAAAAAGAAAAATGAAAACCCTATAGAAAATCGACTATAGGGTTTTGAAAGATTGAAATTGCAAAGGGTTATGCCATTTTAATTTTTCTCCTTTTGTTGTAGTTTGAAAATACTTTGAATGTATAGGAAACAATAACTCCTATTGCAACTGCGAAAATTAAATCCCAAAAAACGGTTAAGGTTAACACAAGAAACATAACAAGAACATCTTTTATGGGCAGATTATGTATGTTTTTTAATGTTTTCTTATCCATTACACCAATACCAACGGTAACCAAAATTCCCGCAAGTACAGCGTTAGGGATATGAGAGGCGAGTGGACCTAAAATCATTAAAAAGAAAAGAAGTAGAATAGCTGCTGCCATTCCAGATAGTTTTGTTTTTCCTCCGGCATCAATGTTCACTACAGTACGGATTGTTGCTCCGGCCCCTGGAATTCCACCAAAAAGCGCAGCAATAGAATTTCCTATACCTTGTCCAATAAGTTCCTTATTGCTGTTGTGTTTTGTATCGGTCATATTATCTGCTACGACAGAGGTTAATAAAGAATCAATGGTACCTAATAGGGCTAATGACAGGGAGGTTAAAATATAGGGAGTAAATGTTCCGAATGAAAAGCTGGTAAAAATATCGAAGTTCAACTTAGGGAATCCGGTAGGGATATTTCCGATGATTCCAAATGAGGCTGGATCTAAAAATACAACGGAAGCAATAGTAACAGCAAATAATGCTACGAGTGTACTTGGAACTGCCTTGGTGATTTTTTTAAAACCATATATAATGGCTATAGTAGCGATAGCTAAAACAAATTCTGTTATTTTAATATGGGTTATTGCATGTGGAATTGATTCGATTGAGGCAAGAACACCACCAGCTTTAAAACCTAGTACATTGGGAAGTTGGGTAATTAAAATAATACAACCAATTCCTGTCATAAAGCCGGAAACTACAGTGCTTGGAATATATTTGATCAAACTTCCTAATTTCAATAAACCGAATAAAATTTGAAAAATACCTGCGGCAAAAAACACACATAATATAAGTGGGAGAGCTTTCGTAATGTCACCATTATTGGCATGGAGAATTGTAGCAACTGCAACCAGACTGACTGCTGTCATGGGAGCAGTAGGTCCGCTAATTTGTGTGGAAGTACCTCCGAACAGCGCGGCAAAAAATCCAATAAAAATAGCGCCATATAATCCTGCTGAAGCGCCTAAACCTGATTGTAATCCGAATGCGAGAGCTAGGGGTAGGGCTACGATTCCTGCGGTTATTCCTCCTAGTAAATCTCCTTTAAAATTTTGTAACATAGTCTTATGATTTTGATACTGTAAAATTATCAAACCATAGTATTAAAAAAAGACTAAAATGTCTTTTTAACGAAAACGTTATCTTAAATTTATGAAAATCGGGTTAGGGTTATAGGTGATTATAAAAGCAACAAAAAAGCCCTTTTCAAATCAATGAAAAGGGCTTTTAATATTTGAATTAAAAACTTGTTTTACAAACTAGCTTTTAAGAATTCACGGTTCATACGAGCAATGTTTTCTAAAGAAATTCCTTTAGGACATTCTACCTCACATGCTCCTGTATTTGTACAGTTTCCGAATCCTTCATCATCCATTTGTTGTACCATGCTTAGGACTCTTTCAGTAGCTTCAACTTGACCTTGTGGCAACAAAGCATATTGAGAAACTTTAGCTCCAACAAATAACATGGCAGAGGAGTTTTTACAAGTAGCTACACAAGCTCCACAACCAATACAAGTAGCAGCATCCATTGCTTTGTCTGCATCAATTTTAGAAATAGGT
The DNA here is from genome assembly GCF_029238425.1 of Flavicella sp. Lineage (GTDB taxonomy): Bacteria > Bacteroidota > Bacteroidia > Flavobacteriales > Flavobacteriaceae > Flavicella. Next base: position 28,429 of record NZ_JAQWGB010000120.1, on the reverse strand, counting down.
GTTGCGTTTGCATCTTGCGTATTACCAGAAGTATTTACAGAGATGTAACCACCTGATTGTTGAATTCTATCAAAAGAAGTACGGTCTACAACTAAATCCTTGATTACAGGGAAAGCAGTTGCTCTAAATGGCTCAATATGGATTGTATCTCCATCCTTGAAAGAACGCATGTGTAACTGACAAGTAGTAATACCTCTATCAGGTCCATGAGCTTCACCATTGATGTACATAGAACACATACCGCAAATTCCTTCACGACAGTCATGGTCAAATGCAACCGGCTCTTCACCTTTGTTGATTAATTGTTCATTCAAGACATCCATCATTTCTAAGAACGACATATGCTCTGAAATATCAGTTACTTTATAGTCCACCAATTGACCTTTGTCATCAGCGTTTTTTTGTCTCCAGATTTTAAGTGTTAAATTCATAATGTCTTCTTATTTGTATGAACGTTGTTTAAGTTCAATGTCGTTAAATTCTAATTCTTCTTTATGAAGTACCGCATCTCCAGGTTCTCCTTTGTATTCCCAAGCAGAAACATAAGCAAAATCTTTATCGTTACGTTTAGCCTCTCCTTCTTGTTCTCCGTCTAATTCAACAGATTCTTCTCTAAAGTGACCTCCACAAGATTCATTTCTATCTAAGGCATCTTTAGCGAATAACTCTCCTAATTCTAAGAAGTCAGCAACTCTCGTTGCTTTTTCTAATTCAGGATTCATTTCGTCTGAAGTTCCAGGAACATTAACATTTTTCCAGAAATCTTCACGTAAAGCTTTGATTTCAGCCATAGCCTCTTTCAATCCTTTTTCATTACGAGACATTCCTACTTTATCCCACATGATTTCACCTAATTTTTTATGGTAATAATCAACAGAGTGTTCACCTTTATTACTGATAAAGAAATTAATTAATTCTTTAACAGATTTTTCAGCTTCTTCAAATTCTGGAGAATCTGTAGAGATTTTTCCAGTTCTAATGTCGTCAGATAAGTAATCTCCGATAGTGTATGGCAATACGAAATATCCATCAGCCAAACCTTGCATCAATGCAGATGCTCCTAATCTATTTGCACCGTGGTCAGAGAAGTTAGCCTCTCCAATACAGTAACATCCAGGAATAGTTGTCATTAAGTTGTAATCAACCCAAACACCACCCATTGTGTAGTGAGTTGCTGGGTAAATCATCATTGGTGTTTTGTATGGATTCTCATCAACGATTTTCTCATACATTTGGAATAAGTTTCCGTATTTCGCTTCAACAACAGCTTGACCTAAGTCATATATTTCTGAAGCAGATGCATTGTCAATCCCTTTAATTTTAGCTTGCTCTTTTCCGTAACGGTCAATGGCAGCAGCAAAATCTAAGTATACAGCTTCTCCTGTAGCATTTACACCATAACCAGCATCACAACGCTCTTTAGCTGCTCTAGAGGCAACATCACGAGGTACTAAGTTACCAAATGCAGGATATCTTCTTTCTAAGTAATAATCTCTATCTTCTTCAGCAATCTCCGTTGCTTTTAATTTTCCTTCTTGAATTGCTTTTGCATCTTCAATTTTAGCAGGAACCCAAATACGACCATCATTACGTAAAGACTCTGACATCAAAGTCAATTTAGATTGATAGTCTCCAGATCTAGGAATACAAGTTGGGTGAATTTGAGTATAACAAGGATTTGCAAAGAATGCTCCTTTTTTATGAATTTTCCATCCGGCTGTTACGTTAGATCCCATTGCATTTGTAGAAAGGAAATACACATTTCCGTATCCTCCTGATGCAATAACCACCGCGTGAGCAGAGTGACGTTGGATTTCTCCAGTGATCATGTTACGTGCAATAATTCCTCTTGCTTTTCCATCTACCAATACTACATCTAGCATTTCATGACGGTTGTGCATTTCAATTTTACCACGAGCAATCTGACGGTTCATTGCAGAGTAAGCTCCTAATAATAATTGTTGTCCTGTTTGTCCTTTAGCGTAAAAAGTACGAGATACCAATACACCACCAAAAGAACGGTTGTCTAATAATCCACCATAGTCACGTGCAAAAGGAACTCCTTGCGCCACACATTGGTCAATAATATTTCCAGAAACTTCAGCCAAACGATGCACGTTTGCTTCACGTGAACGGTAATCACCACCTTTTACAGTATCATAAAATAATCTGTAAGTAGAATCACCATCACCTTGATAGTTTTTGGCAGCATTGATCCCTCCTTGAGCAGCAATAGAGTGCGCTCTACGAGGAGAATCTTGGTAAGCAAAAGCTTTTACGTTATATCCTAACTCAGCTAAAGAAGCGGCAGCAGAACCACCCGCCAAACCTGTTCCAACAACAATAACATCAATGTTACGCTTGTTTGCAGGGTTTACTAAGTCGATTTTGTCTTTGTATGTTGTCCACTTATCTTTAATTGGACCTTTAGGAATTCTTGAATTTAAAGTCGTCATATTTATATAAGATTAATGGTTTAAGAAATGAAATACAGCTACTAAAATAAATCCAGCAGGAACAATGATAGAGTATATCTTACCTGCAGCTTTCACTGTTTTTGTGTATTTATTGTTGAATCCCATTGACTGGAAAGCCGATTGAAATCCGTGTGATAAGTGCAATCCTAATAATACGAATGATACTACATAAGCCAACACTCTCAATGGATTTACAAATTTGTGTTGTAATTCCTCAAAATATCTGAAGTCTTGAGTCCCTTCTAATAATCCGCTCATGTCACCGTGAACATACTTTACATTTAATTCTGGAATCCAGAAATCAATAAAGTGCAATACGATAAAAGCAAGAATTACCAAACCACTGTACACCATGTTTCTTGAAGTCCAAGTTGAATTGGCAGCTCCATTGTCTTTAGCATACTTTACTGCTGTAGCTTTTTTGTTTTTTAATTCTAATACAAATCCCATTACAAAATGAAATACAACACCAAAAATTAAGATAGGTTGTAATAAAAATTGAACCATAGGATTGGTTCCCATAAAGTGTGATAAATGGTTGAATAATGTTTCGCTAAATAATGAAGTTAAATTAACTGATAAATGCATTATTAAGAAAAAGATAAGGAAGAGTGCTGACAGTGCCATGGCCACTTTCCTTGCAATTGATGAAGATAGAAATCCGCTCATTTTTAATTTAGTTTTAAGAATCGCACAAAGGTACTACTTAGATTTTCTTTTGAGAAAAAAAGATACTGTTTTTTTGTTTATTTAGAATGGTTTTAAGAAAACGATTTCGTGCTCTTAATCTCATTGATTAGTAGTGTTTTGTTTTTCGGTTTTTATAAGGTTTTTTGTTTTTTTTAATCGTTTTTATTACAGTTATAAACCTAAAAAACTAAGTATTAGTACGTAGTTTTTTAGGTGTTTTGTTATCAATTGTATGGCCAAATCATTGGAATTAAAATAATACTAACGATAAAAAAGATACCTAATAGGATGGCTCCACTTTTTAGATAATCTGTAAATTTATAGTTACCGGCATTCATTACCATAGTATTGGTTGGTGTTCCAAATGGTGTTAAGAAAGCTGTTGAAGCACTTACGGCAAGAGCCATCATAAATGGGTGTGGAGAATAGCCTAATTCTAAAGAAGCAACTAAAACAATAGGCGCCATTAAAATTGCTGTTGCCGTGTTGCTCATCACCTGACTTAAGAAAGAGGTAATTAAAAAGATACCGGCTAAAAAGTAAGTTGGGTGCATGTCACCTAATAGCGTTATCATTGAATCTGCAATATATTTGGCTCCTCCAGTTTTTTGTAAGGCAACTCCCATGGGGATCATACCGGCCATAATGATGATTACGTTCCAGTTGATCGCACGGTAGGATTGATTCATATTGATACAACCTCCGGCAATCATAATAAATGCGGTTAGCATTACCGTAATTGATGAAGAAAAAGGTCCCCAAATAAACATAGACACCATAAATACCATCGCTAGTATAGAAATCACACCTTTTCTTGTGATTTTACCAACTTCTTTGGATAGTTCTTCTGGAGATCCAATAATTAAGAAATCTCTGCTTTCTTCTTGAATCGCTTTGATGTCTTCCCATTTGGCTCTTACTAAAATAGAATCTCCTTCTTGCAAGTCAAATTCTCTACCTCTGATACGTTTGTTGTGTCTGTTCAATGCCATCACTTGGACATTGTATTTTTCACCAAATCTACCCGTGTTGATATGTCTTCCTTTATAGCTAGATTTTGGGGCAACAATCAATTCACAAATACCAACCTCATCAGAAAGTACATTCTGTTTTACAAATTCTCCATCAACTTCTTCTAGTTTTGTAGCGGCTACATTGTGCTTGTCAATAAATCTATTGATACGCATTTCACTACAGTTTACTAAAAGTTCATCTCCGGCTTTGAATTCTCTATCCAGATCTGGAAATTCATCCGGTTCCGATTTTTTAAAACCTACTTTTTTTAGGAATGAGGTTGTGGAATCTTCTTGTGGGATAATTTTTATAATATTTACTCCCATGGTAGATCCTAGTTTCATTTGTTTAATGGATTGTCCGATGGCAGATGAATTTGGTCTGATTCTAACTTTCCAGAATCCTTCAAATAATTGGTATGAATCTTCAATGTTTTGAATAGACTCATCAATATCTTCCATTCTTCTTGATTCGTTGTTTGGTAAAAGTTTTGTTCCAAAATATCTCATGTATATAACCGTAAGAATCAATAAAGGAACACCGATCAATGAAAATTCAAAAAATCCAAACTCTGGGACTCCAGCATCAATCATCGCTTGATTGGTAACAATATTGGTTGGTGTACCTGTTAAGGTTAGCAAACCTCCGGTGGCCGCCGCAAAAGATAAAGGAATTAACATTTTTGAAGCCGGTGTTTTCAAACGCCAGGCTGCAGCTATAATTACGGGCATCAAGGAGGCTACGGTTCCTGTATTACTCATAAAGGCCGATAGGATGGCTGAACCTATAATAATGAGGACTAATAGTTTGTTTGAATTGTTTTTTGATAATTGGATGATTTTATTTCCGAGCCAAGAAGTCAAACCTGCTCTACTCATGGCTTCACCAACAATAAATAATCCCGCAATTAGGATGATACTGGAGTTGCTAAAGCCAGAAAAAGTTTCGTTTACTGTAAGGATTCCTGTCATGCTCAAAGCCATCATACTGGTAAGGGCAACGATATCAGGTCTTATCTTTCCTGACACGAAAAGAACAATTGTGATTGCTAAAATAATAAATGTAATTTCCATAATTCTGATGTTTATTCTACAAATTTATACCTAACAAAAATGGACGATTATGATATATATCACTTCTGTTTTTTAGGCGTGTTTATGATTCTTTTAAGGCCCTGTAACCTCTTGTTTTCTAGCTACGAATACGATATCGTAGATAGTTTTAAATATTTTAAACCTTTTTTTTATTTGAGCTTATCAAGCATTTCGGATTGCTCCATTGTCCTTTGTAATCTTCTAAATTAATATTTTCTCCGTAGCAGTTTTGATAATTTCCAGCAGGATCTTTTCTTAGTATTTTTAGTTTTCCTTGGTGTATTTGTTCGAGTACCAAATCTATGAATTTGGATTTGTCGGCCTTCTTGTTTTCTTTGAAAATTAAGATTCCTATATTGTTGTTGTAAAGATCCATTTCTGATGAAGCTTCATCTGGAATACTGCCATCTTCTAGTTTGTTTTTTTTGTAATATTTGTAATTTCCTTTTTCATGCGCCTTGCCTAAACTTTTGGCAGATCTTTTCCCAATTCCTTGAGAAAGTGTTGCCATCCAATAAGCATGTCGGAAGGCATCTACTTGACCTCCATTTTTGTCTCCATCTAAACGATTTGTAGTAGCAATAGAATCTGCTGTTTTTTGAGCAGCTGTTGAAATTCTGTAGGCTTTTTTTGCCTTAAAGGGATGAGAAATAACCCAGCATTTTTCTGCGGCTGAAAGTTTTTTGAAACCAGACTTATTTGCTTGTCCAAAACTTGCATATATGCAAAGAAGAATAAATAGGGAAGAGAGGTTTTTTTTCAAGGCAATGCTAAATTAAATCTAACAATACAAATTTATGGAATTGTAAGTATAGTTTGTGTTAAGGTTTTATATTTTTACAAGACAAAATATTTTATCATGAAATACGATCCGATCAGCAGTAGTTTGTTTGTGAAAAACAGAAAAAAGTTTGTTTCTCAGTTGAAGCCTAAATCTTTTGCATTTTTTAATTCAAATGATATTTATCCCGTGAGTGCAGATAGTACTTTGCCCTTTGCACAGCATAGAGATATTTTTTATTTAACCGGGGTCGATCAAGAGGAGAGTGTTTTGTTCTTATTTCCGGACGCAAAGAAAAAAGAGTATCGTGAAATTTTGTTTGTAAGAGAGACTAATGAGCATATTGCTATTTGGGAAGGTGCCAAATTAACCAAATCCGAAGCTACCAAGACTTCTGGCGTAGAGACGGTTCTTTGGCTGGATGAATTGGATGCTGTTTTTTCTGAATTGATGGAAGAGGTTGAAAATGTATATATCAATATCAATGGTCATTATAGAGCAAAGGTTGAAACTGAAACAAGAGAGGATCGTTTTATCAAAAAGGTGAAAAAGGATTTTTCTGAGAAGAATTATGAAGAAAGTAATCCTATTTTGCAACGTATAAGATCGATTAAAGAAAAGGAAGAATTGGAGTTGATTCAAAAGGCTTGTGATATTACTGAAAAAGGCTTTAGAAGATTGCTTCCTTTTGTGAAACCTGGTGTTTGGGAATATGAAATTGAGGCTGAACTGATTCATGAATTTGTGAAAAATAGGTCAAAAGGATTTGCTTATACACCCATAGTGGCATCTGGGAATAATGCCAATGTATTGCATTATATTGAAAACAATCAACAGTGTAAAAAAGGAGAGCTCATATTGATGGATGTGGCGGCCGAATACGCAAATTATTCTAGTGATTTAACACGTACTATTCCGGTTTCTGGATTATTTACTTCCCGCCAGAAAGAAGTATATAATGCGGTAAATAGAATCAAAAAAGAAGCAACTCAAATGTTGGTGCCAGGAGTGATAATTAAGGATTATCATGCTGAAATAGGGAAACTAATGACGTCTGCTTTGTTAGATCTGAATTTGTTAGACAAAGTAACTATCCAAAATGAAGATCCAGAATGGCCAGCCTATAAAAAGTATTTTATGCACGGAACTTCACATCATATGGGCTTAGATACGCATGATTATGGAATATTAACAGATCCTATCGAAAAAAATATGGTTTTTACTGTTGAGCCTGGAATCTATATTCCTGAAGAAGGGTTTGGAATTCGTTTGGAGGATGATGTTGTAGTGCAAGAAACGGGTTCACCATTTAATCTAATGCAAAATATACCTATTGAGGCTGAAGAAATTGAAGATTTGATGAATTCATGAAATTGAAAACTTTCCTAGAATTTTCTAAAAGAGTACTTTTGCCATTCTTACTAATAAGAACAGAATTCAATTGAGAATATCATGAAAAAAATTACGGTAATCGGAGGTGGAAACATGGGTTTCACATATGCAGAATCTATTTACAATTCTAATTTAGATGCAAGTATTGAGGTACTTGAAAAGTCTGTTGAAAGAATTGATGAAATTAATAATTTAAATACGATTTCTGCAGGAGATGATTTTAGTATTCTAAAAGATTCTGATGTTATTTTTTTAGCAGTCAAACCACAAATAGCACCTTCCGTTTTTGAAGGAATCAAAGAATTATTAAACAAAGAACAATTGGTGGTTTCTATAATGGCAGGAACAACTATCGAAACGATCCAAAATGGATTAGGATTGGATAAGGTTGTAAGAGCAATGCCCAATTTACCATCACAAGTTAAGCTAGGAGTTACTACTTATGTTGGTTCAAATGAGGTTTCCACTCAAGATTTAGAATTGGTAGGTGGAATTCTAGAAACTACAGGTGAAGCTATATTGGTTGAAAATGAAGATGCCATTGATAAATCTACTGGTATCTCAGGTAGTGGACCTGGTTTTGTTTTTTATATGATGAATGCAATGGTTGCTGCTGCTGAAAATTTAGGTTTTTCTCCTGAGCAGTCTAAGACCTTAGTGTCTCAAACTTTTGGTGGAGCTGTGAAATTGTATGAAGAAAATGATATTTCTTTAACGGAATGGATGGATAGAGTTGCTTCAAAAGGAGGTACCACTATTGCAGGATTGAATTATTTAGACGAAGTAAATGTAGGTGAAGGAATTCAAGGATGTGTAAAGACATGTGTAGCTCGAGCATTTGAGTTAGGAGGTAAAAAACAGTAAACACTTTTAACTATATGTTTGTTTCTTATAAAAACACACAAATTCATTTTACAGAAACCGGTTCTGGAACTGCGGTAGTATTGTTACATGGGTTTTTGGAAAATACAACCATGTGGAATTCTACAGTCGCATTCTTGTCACAAAGATACCGTGTGATAGCAATTGATTTGTTGGGACATGGTTTGTCGGAAAATTTAGGATATGTGCATACAATGGAGCAGATGGCAGAAGCTGTTCAAGAGGTGCTGTATCATTTGAAAATTAGAAAAGCTTTTTTAATCGGGCATTCAATGGGAGGCTATGTGGCATTGGCTTTTGCAGAGTTTTTTCCGGATAATGTAAAAGGACTCTGTTTGTTAAACTCAACAAGTCGTGCCGATTCTGAAGAAAAACAAATTGGACGTGATAGAGCGATTCAAATTGTAAAGGAAAACCATACGTCATTTATTAGAAATTCTATACCAATGCTCTTTAGGTCAAAGAATAGAAAATTATACAGAGCAGAAATCAATGAAGTAAAGAAAGAGGCATTGAAAACATCCAAACAAGGAATTATTGCTGCCTTGGAGGGAATGAAAATTAGAAATGATAGAGAGGTGTTATTGCATTTCGGGCCCTATCCAAAAATTATGATTATTGGAGAAAAAGATCCTGTTTTAAAACTAGAAGATTTGTTAGATCAGGTTTCAGGTACAGAAACCGTGGTGCATAGATTTTCAGAAGGACATATGTCTCATATAGAAAACAAGGATGAAATGCTTACGGTACTATCTGATTTTTTGAAAAAGAACTAAGGCTTATTTGATGTAAAGCCAAGCGTCTTTTGCAATATTCTTTTTGATAATTTTTAAGTGTTCTTTAGCTTCTTTTCTTGTGGTGTAACTTTCAAAACTTACTTGAGTAAGTCCCCATTTGTTAACTCCTACAATTTGCGCATTGAAGCCTTTTTTCTTTAATTGGTTTACTTTTTTCAAAGCATTGGCTTTTTCAGAAAAGGCACCTGCAATTAAATGAAACTTTTTTGGAAGTTCTTTTTTAACTACATCCAAATTGATTTCTGGCAAAGGATTACTGATTACAAAAGTAGCTTCTTGTATTTTTCTTGAAACAGTCTCTTGATATTCTTTGGCAAGACTTGAGGTTTTTTTCTGGTAAACCGAATTATAGCTAAGAGCTCCGATAGTTAAAAATGCAGCAACAGTGGCGGCGTATTTTAAATATCCTGGTGATTTTCTTTTTTCAGATGTTTCAAGTTGTGTTACTTTTTGTTTGTATTCAACTCGTTTTATAGCATCTGATTGGAAGGTGTCAAGTCCAAAAGAACTCGCTAGATAATTTGTAGTTTCAACAGGAGCAAAAATAATTTTATTTTCCTTGTTTAAGCGTAACGTACCAATTGCTTTTAAGTCAATAGAATTATCTTTTAAAAGAGTATTCCAATTTGCAACGGCTAATTCAATTTTTTGAATTGCTTCTTCAAAAGAAATGTTTTCTGAGGAAGCGATATAGTTAGCAAGTAACCCATCATTGTTTACCAACTGACTATTGAAACTTAATTTCTTAGTTGGAGGTGTAAACGTATGCGTATAATGATTGATAGTAGATGAAATTGAATTTGAAACAAATCCTCCAAAACCAGGTACGATTACACATTCGTAACGGTACAATAAATCGCTGATGTATTTTGATAACTGCATAAAACAAATATATATAAAATCTTATTCGAGAATGATCATGTTATTAAAAAATTATGAACATTTATTTTGTAACTTATATATCAAATTGTTACGAGATGAAAGAGAACGAATTATTGTATGCCTTGGCTCTGCAAAGGGTCAAAGGGGTAGGGGATATCATTGCAAAAAAGCTTATTGAGACTTGCGGTAGTCCCAAAAGTGTGTTTGAGGAACGTTCTAAAACACTTCAAAAAATTAATGGAATCGGTACGGTTTTGTTGAAAAATATATTTGATTCGGAAACTTTAAAAGAAGCAGAAAAAGAGCTTTTGTTTTTGCAGAAGAATGCTATAAAACCTTGTTATTTTCTAGAGGAATCTTATCCCTCTTATTTGAAAAATTGTATCGATGGTCCTTTTCTCTTTTTTAAGGATGGTGATTTTGATTTTGATAATAAAAAAATTTTGAGTGTTGTAGGTACTAGAAATATGACAAACTATGGTAAAGATTTTTGTCGGGATTTGATCGATGGTCTCTCCGGTTATGATCCTATGATAATTAGTGGTTTTGCTTATGGTGTGGATATTTGTGCGCATCGAGCGGCCTTGGAACATAAACTTCAGACCGTAGGGGTTTTTGCACATGGTTTGGATCAGGTGTATCCTAAGGTTCATAAAAAATACATGGCAGAAATGTATGAGCGCGGCGGTTTTATCTCTGAGTTTTGGAGTGAGGAACAGCCCTTGAAAGAAAATTTTTTAAAACGAAATAGAATAGTAGCAGGTATTTCTGAAGCTACGATTGTCATAGAGTCGGCTTCAAGAGGAGGTTCTTTGGCGACAGCAACTATTGCAAATTCATACGGAAGAGATGTCTTTGCGGCCCCGGGAAGAAGTACGGACGTGTACAGCGCCGGCTGTAATAATTTGATAAGATCGAATAAAGCGGCTCTGATTACATCGGCTGCCGATTTGATTGATCTCCTTGGATGGAAAAAAGAAAAGTCGAAGAAAGTAATTCAGCCTACTTTGTTTCTCGATTTACAAGAAGATGAGCAAAAAGTTTTTGACTACCTAAGTCAGAGAAAAAAAGAACTCTTGGATATTATTGCTTTGGAGTGTGATATTTTAATACATAAAACTGCCTCTATTTTGTTTCAGTTAGAAATGAAAGGCTTGATACGACCCTTGCCGGGTAAATTGTTTGAGGTGATATAGCGATGCTATTTTAGTTCAATTAATTCGATATTACTATAGTCACTCCCTCTTTTATTTTCAAATATTCGTATCAGTTCTTGCAGTTTCTTTGGGTTTGTTTCTGCTAAATTTTTCTGCTGCCCTTTGTCGGTTGAAAGATCGTAAAGTTGATAGCTATTAGAATTACCAATTTCTATGTTTACAGATTCAATAATAGCCTCTCCTTCATAAGGAGGAATCATGACCCAATTTTTGTGTCTTAATGCAGTTCTTGTGGTTGCCTCAATAATCAGGTTTGTACGCCCTTGATCAGAAGTTCCTATAAAGGTGTTTAGTAGTTCTGCGCTGTCCTTTGATCTTAAGTCGCTCCCAACCAATTGAGCCAATGAGCTTAATAAGTCCATTTGACAAACAAGAGCTTCTGAAGTTTTCGGTTGAATTTTGTTTTTCCAATAGGTAATAAATGGAACATGTGTGCCAGCTTCAAATAAACTATATTTTCCACCTCTAAAAGGTCCCCATGGGTTGTGATTTCCAAGTTTTTCAACTGCGTCATCATAATAACCGTCATTAAGAACGGGTCCATTATCGCTTGAAAAAATAATCAAAGTATTGTCTAGAACATCTTCATTTTTTAAGGTTTTTATAAATTCTCCAATGCACCAATCAGCTTCTAAAATGACATCACCTCTAGGTCCTAGTCCCGATTTTCCTTTAAATCTTGGATGTGGAGTTCTTGGGACATGGGGTTGTTGCATGGCGTAGTATAGGAAAAAAGGATTTTTTTTATGTGTTTTTACAAAATTTTGAGCTTTCTTTAAAAAGTGATCAGCCATGTCAACATCATTCCATTTTGCAGCTTCTCCACCTTTCATAAATCCAATTCTTGGAATTCCATTTACAATGGTGTTTTTATGTCCGGTATGCCATTTCATGCTTAGTAATTCAGGGTTTTCTGCTCCAGTAGGTTGGCCTTTGTAATTGTGATCGTAATTTATTTCTATAGGGTCCGATGGGTCTAAGTTTACTACATTTCCATTTTTAATATAGACCGTAGGAACTCTGTCCTGAGTTGCCGCCATGATATAGGAGTAATCAAAACCAACCTCATTAGGACTTGGGGTGATCTTTTTATTCCAGTCTACATTGCCATTCCCTAAACCAAGATGCCATTTACCCACAATTCCTGTGTCATAACCTTTAGTTTTAAGCATTTTTGGGATTGTTATTTGATCTGGTTTTATCAAGAGAGGTGCTGTTCCTGGAAGAATTTTGGCTTTTTTGTTTTTCCATGGATATTCACCGGTGAGTAAGGCATATCTACTAGGTGTACAGGTAGCCGAACTTGCGTAACCATTTGTGAAACGAATTCCGCCATTGGCTAGAAAATCTATATTAGGGGTAGAAAGATGTCTCGCTCCATTTGCACTGATGTCTCCATAGCCAAGGTCATCTGTATAAATGATTATGATGTTTGGGAGTTGGTTTTCTGAGTGTTTTTTTACTTCTGTTTTCTTACATGAAGTAAGGGTTAGAATTATGATAGCTGCTATGGAAAGGATATGTTTCATCTTAGATATTTTCAATGAGAAAAACTTGTGAAACAAAATTACAATCTGTTTTAGATTGCTGAGCGGGGTTTATTGCTCTATAGTAGGGGGTAAAATATAATAAATACGATCTAATGTCAATTGAAGAGTGTTTTTAGAAAATCATTTTCAAACATTTTGATTGGATCCATTTGATTTTTATGTGACTTGAAATTAGTCCATTGTGGATAAAGATTTTCTAATTCCTCTGTTTTATAAAAGTGTTTTTTTGCCCAGTGGGGTCTTCCGTCATATTTTTTGAATATTTGGTGCACTTTTTCAAAGTAGATATCATGTTCAATTTCTTTTCCAAAAGGTTTGTATGAAATAATACCTATATAACAAGTATCTCTCTTATATGACATGCTTAAAATAGCATCATTTTTTGGAGCAAATCTTAATTCTATGGGCATGTGAACCTTAAAATTTTCTTTTGAAATAAGGGTTCGGATTTCTGAAATGACGTTTTTTGTTTTTTCAATTGGGATACCATACTCCATCACTGACTGCTTGACATTGATATCCAAGGTGAACATCCTATGAAAATCGCCAATCTCATAATTCCTTTTTGCAAATAATAAATAATGCATGAAATCATTTAGTTTTGGGATCAGGTTAGGCTTAAAAGAAGTAAGCCAAAGTCCTATTTCATGGATTATATTTCCTTTTAGAGTTCCGTCAATCCAGGCTGAAATTTTATTTTGCTTCGTAGGTGGTTTTTGAGTTTTGTTAGCTTTCCATAATTGCACTTTATCCGTATGGGGTACCCACCAAAACCTTAAATAATCGTTAGATTGAATGAGTTGGAAACTGTGAAGCATTTCATCAAAAGAAATACTTTTTGCATTTACTTCTAGGTTGTAAAAGGGAACACATTGTATGGTGACTTTAGAGATGATTCCAAGCGCGCCTAGGTTTAAGATTGTCTCGTTAAAAAATGCTTCGTTTTTAGTTTTGTTAACTTCAATTAATTCCCCGTTCGAGGTAATGAGTTCTATGGACGTAATCTGTTGGTCTAATGCTCCATATTTGATGCCTGTTCCATGAGTTCCTGTACTAATCGCTCCAGCAATGGACTGCGGGTCTATGGTTCCCATATTAGCCAAAGCTGCATTGTTTTTCTTTAGAAAAATACAAATATCTTTAAGTGAAATTCCAGCTTTAACTTTTAAAGTAAGCGTTTTTGGGTTGAAAGAAAGTATAGAATTATATTTTTCAAGGGAGATTAATATACCTGATTTGGTCTCTGCAATTTGAGAGCATGAATGTCCAGAACCAACAATTTTTATTTTTGATTTTGTTTTTTTTGCTTCCTTTACAATTCCAATAATTTCTTTCTCTGTACTTGGAGATAAAATTTGCTTGGGAAAAGAGCTAAAAGAATGAGACCAGTTTGTCCATTTTAATTCATTCATTAAAAATGATTCAGTGTTGCTACAAAAATACGGTATTATTAAATGAAAAAAACCACTTAGTATCACTAAGTGGTTTTTATGGTGTTGAAAAGATGATAGGTTTATTTCAATTCTATCTCTTTTATTTTTTGAGTTTGTTTTCCTCTAATTGCTGTGTATCCTTCAATCATTTCTTCTAATTTAGCTTTGTTTGTAGAGGCTAAATTATTTTGTTGACTAGGATCTTCGTTTAAATTGTAAAGTTGGTATTCAGAAGAGTTTCCTAGTTCAATATTCACTTGAGTTAAAACTGGTTTTCCTTTGTAAGGAGGGATCATTGCCCAGTCTCCATTACGGTAAGCTGTTTTAGCACTTGCCTCTAAAACTAAGTCTTTTCTACCTTGTTTAGAGTTTCCTAATAATGCGTCGATTACATTTTCACTATCACTTGTTTTGATATCTGAACCGATCAGTGCTGCTACAGAAGATAATAAATCCATTTGACACACCAATGCATCTGAAACTCCTGGTTTGATAGTTCCTTTCCATGATGTGATAAAAGGTACATGAGTTCCTGCTTCGAATAGACTGTATTTACCTCCACGTAAAACTCCAGCAGGAGTGTGTTTTCCTAGTTTTTCAACAGCATCGTCATAGTATCCATCGTTTAAAACAGGTCCGTTATCACTAGAGAAAACGATCAATGTGTTTTCTAATAACCCTTCTTCTTTTAGGGTTTTTATAAATTCACCAATAATCCAATCAGCTTCAACAATTACATCACCTCTAGGTCCTAATCCAGATTTTCCTACAAAACGTGGGTGTGGAGTTCTTGGTACGTGTGGTTGTTGCATCCCATAGTACAAAAAGAAAGGTCCGTCTTTGTGTTTTCTTACATAATCTTGAGCTCCTTTTAAGAAGTGATCGGCCATATCAACATCACTCCATTTAGCAGCCTCACCACCTTTCATGTATCCAATTCTTGGAATTCCATTTACAATAGTGTTATTATGTCCATGGTGCCATTTCATGGTAGTCAATTCAGGGTTGTCCTTACCACTTGTTTGACCAGGGAAATTGTTTTTGTAATCAATTTCAATAGGGTCATTAGGGTCTAGTCCTACAACGTCACCGTTTTCAATATAAACTGTAGGAACACGATCTTGTGTTGCTGCCATGATATAAGAATAATCAAATCCTACTTGGTTCGGACCTGGAGAAACGGTTTTATTCCAATCCACATTTCCTGAACCTAATCCAAGGTGCCATTTACCAACAATTCCTGTTTGGTAACCTTGAGATTTCAGCATTTTCGGCAAAGTCATCTGTTCTGTACTAATGATTAATGGAGCAGTACCAGGAAGAATTTTAGCGTTTTTATTTTTCCAAGGATACACACCTGTCAATAAGGCATATCTACTTGGTGTACAGGTTGCAGAGCTCGCATATCCGTTTGTAAAACGCATCCCGCCAGCAGCAAGTTTGTCTATATTTGGTGTTTTTATTTCTGTAGCACCATTGGCTCCAATATCTCCATAACCTAAGTCATCTGTGTAAATAACGATAACGTTTGGTTTGGTAGCAGTTTTCTTTTCCGCTTTCTCGTTCGACTTGCATCCGGTAAGAATGCTCAATGCAACAATTGCGATGAAATGTAATTTGTTCATTTTTGTGTATTTAAGTTATTTTTTATAATTGTATAAAATACGTTTATAAAACAGAATGTAAAGCTACTAAATATAACTTTAATTTTCGAATCAAAAATTACCTTGATATTTAAATCTGAAAGGAATTATGGTAAAATTTGCTCATTTGAGAGAGAGTTCGTGATACGTGAGTTGAGGGAGACCTACTTTTTATTTGCCAAAAAGCTCTCAATGAATACTGTGGAAAGTATCATTGCTCCGCCAATAATTGTTAAAAAACTTGGGATTTCTTTGAGGAAAAAGACTCCCATTAAAATACCAAAAACAGGTTGAGAACTTGCGATGATACTAGCTGTTGCAACATCAAAATTTTTAAGACTTTTTACAAAAATGGTGTGTCCAATTGCTGTGGTAAATATGCCTAAACACAAAATGTAAGGAAAGAATTCAGCGGTTTGAGTGGTTGGGTATAGGAACAAAAATGGTGTGAAAACGATTCCAACGAATAGAAACTGATAAAACATCAATACTGAGCTGTTGTATTTTGAGGAATTGGATTTCATGGTGAGGTTTCTCATCGCAAAAAATACTCCAGAAGAAACTCCGGCAATAATTCCTTTGGTGCTATCGTTTTTAAAGTTGATTTCTGGAGCCATAATATAAAGTCCTAATAGAACAATAATGGCGAGAATTAAGTGTCTTTTATTAAATTTTGTTTTGAAATAAATTGGCTCAATAAAAGCAGTGATCACGGGAAAGGTAAATAAAGATAGCATTCCTATAGCCACAGATGAAACTTGCAATGCGTAAAAATAGCTCACCCAATGTAGTGCAAATAATAAAGAAGATGAAAAGAGTCTTCGTCTATCTTTGGGGTCAGAAACTTTAAAAGATGTTTTATTGAATAGCATCACAACTCCGAGTACGATAAAAGCTATCAGACCTCTCCAAAAAGAAATCAAAGCAGGATCCAATGGAATAAATCTAACTAAAACGGCAGCACTACTTATTAAGAGTACAGAGAAATTTAATTCTGCTATGTTTTTTAAGGAATTTTTGTTCATATGTTTTATCTTAAATAGCCTCTAGGGTTTGTAGTGCTTTCTTAACGGAATCAATTTTGATAAAAGTGACTAATAATCTTAGGCCGTTTTTCGTCTCTTTTTCTTTCATAACGCACATTTTTGAGTTTTTTTGAACGTATTTCAGCATAGAGTTAAACTCTTCGGTGTTATAAAATTCACTTTGTTGGTCAGATAGAAAGTATCCGATCATTCTTTTTTTCTTAAGAATAAGTTTTTCGATTCCTAATTTTTTTGCCAGCCATTTGATGCGAACACTGTCTAATAAATCATCAACCTGACTTGGGATTTCACCAAAACGATCGATAAGTTTTTTCTCAAATTCTTTGAGTTGTATTTCGTTTTCTAACTCTCCTAATTCGTTGTATAATAAAAGTCTTTCTGAAACAATATTGATATAATCATCTGGAAATAATATCTCAAAGTCCGTGTCAATTTGAATGTCTTTTACATATTCTTTTGCAACAGTTTCGTCGGTTGGATATAATTCTTTGAACTCATTTTCTTTAAGTTCGCTGATCGCTTCTTTTAAAATCTTTTGATAAGTATCAAAACCGATATCATTTATAAACCCACTTTGCTCACCTCCTAATAAATCTCCAGCTCCTCGGATTTCCAAATCTTTCATAGCGATATTGATACCACTTCCCAAATCAGAGAATAATTCTAAAGCTTCTATTCTTTTGCGAGCTTCATCCGTCATCATATGATAAGGAGGGGTGATAAAATAACAAAAGGCTTTTTTGTTAGATCTTCCAACTCGACCTCTCATTTGATGCAAGTCAGATAATCCGAAATTATTGGCATTATTGATAAAAATAGTATTGGCATTTGGGACATCTAATCCACTTTCAATGATTGTGGTGGCTACCAAAACATCAAAGTCGCCACGCATAAATGCGAGCATTAATTCCTCTAGTTTTTTTCCGTCCATTTGTCCGTGGCCGATACCAATTTTTGCATCAGGAACAAGGCGTTGGATCATACCGGCAACTTCTTTAATGTTATCTACTCGGTTGTGCACAAAATAGGCCTGTCCACCTCTAGATATTTCATAAGTCAGTGCATCCCTCAGTTCTTCTTCATTGAAACGAATTACGTTTGTTTCAATTGGGTGCCTGTTTGGTGGTGGAGTGGTGATTACCGATAGATCTCTAGCAGCCATCAAAGAAAACTGCAAGGTTCTTGGTATTGGTGTTGCGGTTAAAGTAAGGGTGTCAACATTTTCTTTAATCGTTTTTAATTTGTCCTTTACGCCAACTCCAAATTTTTGCTCTTCATCAATAATAAGCAATCCTAAGTCTTTAAATTCAACTTTTTTACTCACCAATTGATGCGTGCCAACTACAATATCAACTTGACCATCTTTCAGTCCTTTTATGACTTCATTTCTTTGTTTGGTTGTTCTAAACCTGTTTAGATACTCTACCGTTATAGGAAAGTCTTCTAGTCTTTCAGAAAACGTTTTAAAGTGTTGAAAAGCTAAAATAGTGGTAGGTACTAAAATTGCAACTTGTTTTCCATTGTCAGCGGCTTTAAATGCAGCTCGGATAGCCACTTCGGTTTTACCAAACCCAACATCACCACAAACCAATCGGTCCATCGGTTGCTCTCCTTCCATGTCTTTTTTAACATCCTGAGTTGCTTTGAACTGGTCTGGGGTATCTTCATACATAAAGCTGGCTTCCAACTCATGCTGTAAATAGCTATCTTGATTGTATTGGAATCCTTTTTCTAGTTTTCTTTTCGCATACAGATTGATCAAATTGAAGGCGATTTCTTTTACCCTTGCTTTTGTCTTTTGTTTTATTTTCTTCCAAGCACCAGAACCTAATTTGTAGATTTTAGGAGGGGTTCCGTCTTTGCCATTGAATTTTGATATTTTATGCAAAGAGTGGATGCTTATATATAATATGTCTCGATCTCCATAAATCAATTTAATAGCTTCTTGTTTGTTTCCTTCGACATCAATTTTTTGCAGTCCTCCAAATTTTCCAACACCATGATCCATGTGTGTTACATAATCTCCACCCTCTAGATTTGTCAGTTCCTTAAGAGTAATAGATTGTTTTTTGGAGTTGTTGTTTTTTAAATTGAATTTATGATAACGTTCAAAAATTTGATGATCACTATAACAAGCAATATTGTTTTCATAGTCGATAAAACCTTCATGAAGCGGAAACACGATGGCCTTGTATTTTACTTCTACTTGACTATCGTCTTCTGTAAATGAAGAAAGAATATCATGAAAACGTTGTGTTTGTTTTTCATTCATACAGCACAAATAATTTGTGATGCCATTTGCTGTATTTGCGTTTAAGTCCTCAACCAATAAATTGAATTGCTTGTTAAAAGAAGGCTGTGGTTTGGTGTTGAAATTGAAAGCATCCTTAGAGTCGCTTTCCTTTTGATTGGTGCTTATAGAAACTCTTGAATATTCTAAAAGATCCTTTTTAAGGCTTGCACTATTGATGAAAAGTTCATTGGGTGAAAATTGTTTTACGGTATTGTTGAGGTTTTCAAAGGCTTCTTCGGATTTCTTATACAAACTATCAAGCTTGTCAAATAAAATATCTGTTGTTTTAGTGAAAACAATTGTGTTATTTGAAATGTACTTGAAAAAACTTTCTCTGTTTTCTTGAAGCTGTTTGTTCTCTACATTAGGCATGATGTGTACCTTTTTAAGCGAACTTGTTGAGAGCTGTGATTCTATATCAAATGTTCTGATGCTGTCAACTTCATCTCCAAAAAATTCAATTCTATAAGGCTCATCATTTGAAAAAGAAAAAACATCTATGATTCCACCTCTTACGGCAAACTCTCCAGGTTCGGAGACAAAGTCTACTCGATTAAATTCATATTCAAACAAGACTTCGTTTACAAATTCTAAGGATATCTGATCCTCTGCAGTAATTTTTAAAGTGTTTTTTTCTAATTCTTTTTTGGTAACCACTTTTTCAAATAAAGCGGTTGGGTAGGTTATTATTACAGCAGGTTTTTTTTGAGAATTAATTCTATTTAAAACTTCTGCACGCAATAAAATGTTAGCATTATCCGTTTCTTCTATCTGATATGGTCTTCTATAAGAGCCTGGGTAAAACAAAACATTTTTTTTACCTAAGATTTCTTCAATGTCGTTTAAGAAATACGCGGCATCTTCTTTATTGTTTAAAATGATCAAAAAAGGTTTTTCGTTTTTTTTGAAAATTTCAGCAATATTAAATGCCAAAGAAGAACCAAGAAGATTTGAAATATGGATATGATTTTTCTCGGTCGATAGTATTTCTGCTATCTTTTGCGTATGATTCGCTTGAGAAATTTTATCGATAATTATTTGTTTGCTCAAAAGAAAAAAATTTTGTCAAAGATAAATTAATTATGGATAGATTTGTACCAAGAAATTAGAATAATAGTTTGACTTTGTTTTAATAAAGTTTAGAAAATAAGAATTTTAATAAAGATGTGTTTCTTAGGAAAAAATAGTAATATGTTTGGAAAAAATATTGTTTTAATACTGCTTCTTTTTTTGAGTATTCACTCATTTGCACAGGACAGTACAGTAAAATGGGCCGTTAGCTTTGGAGGAAGTTTTATTGACTGTACCAATACCGATGGGTTTGTCGACGAAGGATTTAATGTTCAAATTCCAAATGTGAGCGTGATGCGCTATTTGGACAAGGGTTTCACGATTGGAGCGGGAATGACAATCACAGGTGTTTCTAGTATTAACGGTCTTTTTATAAATAAATATGATGTCACAATCATGGACTTTTTTGCTAAATATGATTTTGGATTGTCAGAAGAAAAGTGGGTGCCGCAATTGATAGGAGGAGTTGGGTTATTGGTAAAGGATAAAAATGATAGGTCTATTTCTGTTAATGCAGGGGTTGGCCTGACTTATTGGGTGCTACCAAAAGTTGGCTTAAATGGTCAGGTGGTGCACAGGTTTGTTTCAGAGTCTACTTATGAAAATTTTGGGTCACATACTCAAGTGTCAGGAAGTTTGATTGTAACTTTTGGAGAAAGTAAAGGTAAAAGGAATAAAAGAAGAACAGGACATGGTTTTACAACCAATAATTAGTTCAATTTCATAATTAAAAAAGGGTGATTGAATTTTCAATCACCCTTTTTTTTATATTCCAAATTTAAGTCCCATAAAAAATGTTCTTGGTCTTTGTGGACCATAATTATAGGTTGCATCTCTATCAGGTCCTTGATCGAAATCACTCTGATAAGAATTAAATATATTTTGTACTCCTAGAGAAAATTGTAGATAAGTATGCTTGTGATCGTCTAAATGGAATTCATAAGAACTTTTCCAGTTCAATTCAAAAAATGAAGTTGTTCTTTCAAGTTTGTCGTTTGGGATGTAACCTGCTAAGTGTTGCACATACATAGGTCCGGTATATACAGCAGATAAATTATTTTGAAATGCTTTTATAGGTGCATAGGTGACAATAAAATTCCCATATAGATTAGGTGTTTCATTGAATTCTTTTGTTGCTTGATCTGGTTCGTCTTCAGACCATTCTACTTTTTCATTATAAATAGATCTTTGTAGTGTTCCTCCGGCTTGGATTAGCCATTTTTCATTAGGAGTATACTTTAACTCCATATTCAAACCATATACCTTTGCACCTGAGGTGTTGACTCTTACCCACTCAAAAATTCCAGAATCAGGAGCCGTTTCGGTACCCTGTTCTAAGGCAAAAGCATCGTTTAATTGCGTAAAGAAAAGTTCTGACACTAAAGAGAAATCTCCAGCACCAATTTCTTGAGACCAATCTAAAGAGGTCAGAAAACTATGTGAAGTTTCAGATTTTAAATCATCCGAGTTTCTAACTCTACTTATTTCACCTCCTGCCAATCCAGCATGAATATCCTCACCGTATAATTGCGGAGCTCTAAATCCTTTGGCATAACTAGTTCTCCATCTAAGGTTTTTACTAATGCTGTATAAAATATTTGCTCTCGGGTTGAATACCACTTTTTCGTCTGCTAAATTGTGCATGTCAGCTCTTAATCCACCAAGTAATCTAAGTCTATTGTTTACAATCCATTCTTGTTGTGCGTAAATCCCATACAATCTGGTTACTTGTATGATGGGTTCAAAATCTGGATTTTCCTTTCTGTCATCAATGTCGTTGTATTTATATTCAATACCCCCAGTAAAGGTTCCTTTATTGTTTAGAAACTGCTTGAATAAATGAGAAAATTGAAACCCTGTAACGAAAGTGTTGTCTTTTGATTTTCCATATCCTTCAATGCTCTGAATGATATTTTCATCTGTTGGGTCTTCTCCATTCAATCCTCCATAGAAGTTGTCGTTTTTTGAGATCGAGGTAGAGGCGTATAAAGAATACTTGTCTCTAAGGTTTTTACTTTGATAATCGTAGGTAAGTCCACCCCCGACAACAGTAGAATTTATTTCTTCTGTAACATCGCTTAAAAATGGAAGTTCATTTAGTTTATTACCACCTCTTCTAAACTCATTGATAGCATTGAATTCTGCAGTTATTTTTTTTCTTTCTCCAGGTCTGTTGAATGCCTTGAATCCGAAAGAAGTATTTTCCAATTGCGGAATTTCTGTATATCCATCGTTATCCGCGTCGTATGAATCACGTTTTCGTTTCATTCCGAATAAAGCAATTCCGGAATTAAAATCTTCTGTAACTACAGTACCATTAAATAATAAGGTGTTGTCATTTGACTGACCGTCAATCAGTGCCAGGTTGGTGCCAATAGAAAATTTGTTTTCAATAGGGTCTTTGGTGATGATGTTGATAGTTCCTGCAATGGCATTGGATCCGTATAAGGCAGAACCACCTCCACGAACAACTTCTATTTGCTTGATGATGTTGGCTGGAATTTGATCCAATCCATAAACACTATTCAAAGAACTAAAAATAGGTCTACTATCAATTAATATTTGAGAGTACGCACCTCCTAATCCATTCATCTTTACTTCAGAAGTACCGCAGTTTTGGCAATTATTCTCCATTCTTAGTCCTGGCTGAAAGTTCAAACCGTCAGATAAACTTACTGATTGTGTTGCTTCAAGAGTTTTGGCATCCGTTACCGTTACAATCACAGGTGCTTTCTTTCTGTTTAAATGTCCTCTTGTAGCTGTTACCACCACTTGATCTAAACCTAATACATCTTCCCTAAGCTCTATGTTTAAGTTTTTTGTTTCTCCTTCTTGAAGATTGATTTCGAATTCTTTTGTTTTGAAACCTACAGCACTGATGACAAGAGTTTGTTTGGCGCTTGAAATCTTTAAATTATAATTTCCATCAAAATCGGAAGTAGTTCCGGTTTGGGTGTTTTTTATAAAAATATTAGCAACTACGGGTGTGTTCTTAGAAGTTACCATCCCTTCAAGGATACTGGTTTGAGCTTTGGTAACAAGTGAGAATAATATAACTGTTATAAATAGGTAGTATTTCATTGAATCTGAAAATATATGTTTTGTTTGAACTTGACATCCAAACAGATGACTTTAAATTAAATTTTTTGCAAAGATAAAACATATTTTTAGATAAGTCTAAAAATATGTTTTCGTAAATATAAATATTGTGTATATATTTGCGCACCATGAATTTAGAACTGTCTCAAACTGAGGAAAATTATTTAAAGGCAATATTTACCTTGTCTCTTACCGCGTCAAAAGCTGTAAGTACAAATGCTATTGCAGAAAAATTAGAAACGAAAGCATCTTCTGTAACGGATATGGTGAAAAAATTGGCGGATAAAAAATTAGTCGATTATAAAAAATACCAAGGAGTATCACTTACAGAAAATGGGAAGGGAATAGCGGTGCGTGTTATTAGAAAGCATCGTTTATGGGAAGTTTTTTTAGTGAAGCATTTGGATTTCAGTTGGGATGAAGTGCATGAAATTGCAGAGCAGCTGGAGCATGTAAAGTCGATTAAACTTACCAAAGAACTAGATCGATTTTTAGAATACCCTACGCATGATCCGCATGGAGATCCGATTCCTGATGAAAATGGAAATATTGCACATCATACAGATGTGATGCTTTCCTCTTTACAGGCAGGAAGTAATTGTGTGGTGTTAGGAGTAAAAGATTCTTCAAAGTCGTTCTTGAAATATTTGGATGGCTTGGGGATTAAATTGGGAAGTAGTATTAAAATCATAAATATTGAAGTATTTGATAATTCTATGAAAATAGAATTAGGGGATAGAATTATGTCTATTTCGCATCAAATCACAAAAAATTTATTTGTTAAAAAAGAATTAGAATGTTAGATCAAGTAGTAAATTATTTAGAAGGAATAGACCCGATTTTGGCGGCTTTGTATGCCACATTATTTACCTGGTTTTTAACAGGTCTGGGAGCGTCATTAGTGTTTTTCTTTAAAACCATGAACAGGGCCGTTTTAGACGGGATGTTAGGTTTTACAGGTGGAGTTATGGTAGCAGCAAGTTTTTGGAGTTTGTTGGCGCCAGCGATAGAAATGAGTGCTGGTGAGGGTTTTACCAAAGTAATGCCTGCAGCGATTGGATTTTTTCTAGGAGCCTTATTTCTGTTCGGATTGGATAAGGTTTTACCTCATATTCATATCAATTTTAAAGAAGCAGAAGGGATTAAAACACCATGGCATAAAACAACTTTGTTGGTGTTGGCGATTACGCTACATAATATTCCAGAAGGATTGGCAGTTGGAGTTTTGTTTGGAGGTGTAGCAGCTGGATTTGACGGAGCAACTATTGGTGGTGCCGTAGCCTTAGCAATTGGAATAGGACTTCAGAATTTCCCTGAAGGTTTTGCTGTTGCTATGCCATTAAGAAGACAAGGAGTAAGTAGATTTAAAAGTTTTTGGTATGGTCAGCTATCTGCTATTGTTGAGCCTATGGCGGGAGTGCTTGGGGCTTGGGCAGTTTTGTCATTTCAGCCTATTTTACCGTATGCTTTAGCTTTTGCTGCGGGAGCAATGATTTTTGTTGTGATTGAAGAGGTGGTTCCAGAAACACAACAAGATAAATATACCGATATTGCAACCATGGGGTTCATCGCAGGATTCATTATTATGATGAGTATGGATGTTGCTTTAGGATAATTTTAAGTGTTTTTCTTTTTGAGATTTTGTATCTTAGGAAGGATAACTTTAAAATTATAAAAAATGGCATTTGCAGATATATACAAAACAGGAGGACACAAAAGAAATTTAGGACATTTTGCTAATATTATCAAACTAGCACTTTCGGATAATAAAATTTCAGATAAGGAGCAAGAGGTAATCAGTCATTTAAAACGTCAATTGCATATTTCCGATGCAGATTATCAGAAAATATTAAAAGCTCCAAATTCTATTCCTATCAATCCACCCGCAAATTTAAATGCGCGATTGGAGCGATTTTTTAATTTGATTTCTGTGGTGATAGCAGACAATAAAATCAAAGAAAAACAGCTTCGTTTGTTAGAAAGAATTACTGTAGGTCTTGGTTTTATCGTTTCAGACACCAAAAGAATCGTAGCGAAAGCCGTTAATTTTGTGGTAGAAGGTTATGAATTGGAAAAGTTTTCTTTAGAGATGAAAAAAATTCTTTAATTCAAGGGAAATAATTTAATTTTAACTACCGAATTCAATATTGGATTCGGTAGTTTTTTTTGAAATAAATTTATGGTCAATTCAACTTCTTTTCAAGTTTATAATGCTTCAGCTGGAAGTGGTAAGACTTTTACTTTGGTAAAAGAATATTTGAAAATTTTACTTACCTCTGAGAGTGAATATGTTTTTCAGAATATTTTAGCAATTACTTTTACCAATAAAGCGGCAGCTGAAATGAAAGAACGTGTGTTGGAAAACTTGAGAAGTTTTGCTGATGGAGATCCAAATGACATGTTTGATATTATTGTAGATGAAAATGGATTGGATGCGAATAAATTGAAGAAAAAATCCAAAAGAATATTGGAGAATGTATTGCAAAATTATTCTGCATTTAACATCACAACCATTGATAGTTTTACGCATAAATTGATTCGAACTTTCGCCTTTGATTTGGGACTTCCATTGAACTTTGAGGTAGAGATGGACGGGACAAAATTGATCAGTGAGGCAGTCGATGTTTTGATTTCAAAAATTGGACTGAATAAAGAGCTCACAGATATTTTAGTTGCATTTTCTTTACAAAAAGTGGAGGATGACAAAGCATGGGATGTTTCAAAAGAATTAAATACAATCGCTTCTATATTAATCAATGAAACTGATGCAGGCTATATTCAAAGTTTGCAAATGAAAACGATTTCCGATTTTCAGAATATAGAAAAACTTTTAAAATCGAATAAATCAAAAATAGAAACTCTATTTGAAGAGAATGGGAAGAAAGGTTTGGATTTAATAGAACAGACTGGTTTGGAACATAAGAGTTTTTCTAGTGCAGATTTACCAAAACATTTTATAAAATTCACAAAATTAAGAGTTTTAAAGTATGACGATATTAAATATGTAGGTCGTCTTCAGAAGAATTTAGACAACGGCGTTTTTTATTCAAAAACAGCGAAAAAAGATATTCAAAATAGTATAGATGCTATTAGCTCTGATTTGATGCAGATTTATGAGGAAGGTAAATTGTTGTATGAAAAGCACCATGGGAATTATATTCTTATAAATATGGTTTTGAATGATATCATTCCTTTAGCGGTTTTAAACCACGTGCAAAAGGAGTTGAATGATATCAAAGAACAAAATACCATTTGCTTAAGTGCGGAGTTCAATGCATTGATAAGTGAAAAAATAAAAAATGAGCCTGCGCCTTTTATTTATGAGCGAATAGGTGAAAAATTCAAGCATTTTTTTATTGATGAAATGCAGGATACATCTGCCATGCAGTGGCAGAACTTAATCCCATTAATTAGTAATACGCTTTCTCAAGAAGGGGGAAGTTTGATGTTAGTAGGGGATGCAAAACAGGCCATTTATCGTTGGCGTGGTGGGAAAGCTGAACAATTTATTGACTTGTCGTTAGAGGGAAATAATTCTGTTGTTAGAAATCCTTTTTTTGTTGAAAAAAAATTAGAAAACTTAGAAACTAATTATCGTAGTTTTAGTGAGGTTATAGTTTTTAATAATTCCTTTTTTTCGCATTTAGCGTCTTTTTTAACCAATCCGACTTATGAGTATTTATATCAAATTGGGAATAGTCAAAAGTTAAATAAAAATATTGGTGGGTATGTGCAGGTTGATTTTGTAGATCAAAAAGAATTAGAAAAGGAAGAGAAAGACCTTTCTTATCCGAGAAAAGTACTAGAAATAATTGAAGGTCTAGACAGTGGTTTTAAAAGGAAGGATGTATGCATTATCGTTAGAACAAAGAAAGATGGAATTCAGATCGCTAATTATCTTACAGAGAATGATATTTCTATAATTTCATCTGAAACTTTATTGTTGCAAAATAGTTTAAAAGTTCAGTTTATTATTGATTTACTTAGCTATATTCAGAATCCAATGGATTTGAATGCAAAGTTCAAAGTGTTAAATTATATAAAGGATCTTATTTCTTTGAATAGATCGGATCATGCATTTTATGATGAATTGTTGCAGTTAGAGCCTGTTGATTTTTTTAATAAACTAGCCGATTATGATGTTATTTTCAACTATGAGTTGTTTTTAAAAATGCCTTTTTATGAATGTGTGGAGTATATCATTAGAGCGTTTAAGTTATTACAGTTTACAGATGCTTATGTTCAGTTTTTTCTAGATTTTGTATTGGATTTTCAGAGAAAAAATCATCATGATTTAGCTGCTTTTTTATTGGAGTGGGATCAGAAAAAAGAAAAGTTAAGTATTGCAGCATCTGAAAGTGAAGATGCTGTCAGAATCATGACGATTCATAAATCAAAAGGATTAGAATTTCCTGTAGTTATCTTTCCAAGTGAAAGAAGTGTGAATACAGAATTGAGTCCAAAGGTGTGGTATGATGATCTTGAGGAGTCTATATTTGGTGATTTAAAAGTGTCTAGAGTTTCTTGTGGAAAAAATATTGGATTTACCGGAGAAAAAGGGGAGTTGCTTTTTAAAGAAAGACAGTCGGAGTTGTATTTAGATAATTTTAATTTATTGTACGTAGCCTTAACAAGGGCCGTGGAACAGTTGTATATCATTACTGAGTATAAATTAGATTCAAAAACAGACGAAGAGAATTTGAATTATTTTTCTGGTTTGTTTATCAATTATTTGAAGACTTTAGAAGATGATAATGTCTGGGATATGTCTAGTTTGAGTTATGCTTTTGGTTCAAAAGAAAAATGTAGTTCCCAAAAGGAAATAGAGGAAAATGAAGGGTTCGAATTTCAACAAAATTTTATTTCAAGCCCTTGGGAAAGTCATGATATAAAAATTGTATCGAATTCTTCCAAACATTGGGGGGAAGATCATGAGACTGCTGTAAATTACGGGTTGCTAGTTCATGAAATGCTCTCAAAAATAATTTATGAAACAGATATTGATTCTGTAATCCAATCGTATGTCAATAGTGGAATGATTTTAAAAGAACATGTAACTTCTGTAAGA
>NZ_JAQWGB010000057.1 GCF_029238425.1 Flavicella sp. | reverse complement strand
CAGGAAATAGGAGGTGATAGGTATTTCTGTTCCAAGGATAAATAAAGTTGCTTTTGAACTTGGGTCAAAAGGAATGTAGGAGATGTTATTTCCATTTGGACTCGGTTCCATAATTCTATCAATTCTACCAACGGCAGAGATATTTTTATGAATCTTTTTTACAACGAATCCTGATACTAACTCTAACGCAGGGTCCAACTGTCTGAATTGATGAGAATACTGTACTCCCCATCTTAAATGCTCAGATTTGTAACCAGAGAAGACTTGATAGGTGCTTCTATCTTTTTCTCCTGGCAAACGTTCATAGTCTGCATATACATCAAAATAATAATTTTGTTTGGTTTTATAGGTAAACCCAAGCATTGATTTGGTTCCATCACCCGTTTCATTTCCAAAATTTTGTCCGGTTCCAATCATAAAACGATAAAAAAATCGATCTTTTTTATCAATGGCTCCATCTACAGCAATACCAAAATCTCTACTGGCAACTCCTTGCAAATCCATAGGAGTTCTTAATAGATATCGCATACCCCAAATTTTTTCAATCAGGTCGTAGGTTTTGGTTGGTGATAATCCTAAGATAATTTTATGTCGGCCATTGGTATATCCAACAAATAAATCTTTGACATCGGTTTCATAATTATAGACACCAAAATCACCATCTTGATTGGTTTCTGTTCTGACTCTGGCAAACCATTTGTTTTTAATTTTAGCATCAAATGTGATATAAGCTCTTCTTAAAACAGCCTCCGTTTTTCCTATGTCATCCTCTAAGTGGTGTTGTGAAATATGGTAAAGATCTCCAAATAATAAACCGCCAAGTTTAAAAGAATTTTCCTTTTCTTGAGAAAAACCAATTGTATTGGAAATCAAGCAAATTATGAAAAGTAACCTATGAGGAAAAGATTTGTTAGGCTCAAATAAATTCATGGTTTCAATAATTATAGCGTCAAGATATCAAATTTTTATGTACGGCTGAATCACGAAATGTTATCAATAAATTATTTTTTTTGGTCTGCGAGGTAGTTTTCAAATTCTGTTTTCCCTGACTCTAGTTCGTGTACAATATTTTTTCTAGTCACTTTTAAATCTTGAATTAATTGCTTTTTTCTGTTTTTAAGAAATAAAAATTTTAAAGAACCTCGTACTTGAAAATATTCTTTGATATAATTTATGGTAAACAAACCAACAGGATACAAGGTTAGCAAAAACAATATAGCCCAACCAAAATTAGTATAAACACCTAAGGTAATTGTCATGATTACATAACAAATAAGAAAAATAAACATTCCCAAACCAAGTTTCATAGAGCCAACAAAATCAGCTCGTACAGGGATTTTTTTTGCCAAGATTTCTGCACTTTTAAAAGGAATAAAGTTGAAAATATATCCATACAAGAAAAATGGGAATCCAAAAATAAAATAGAATATCGTCTTCGGATCCTTTAGGATTAAATTCTCATTTCTAATTTGGGTATCTCGTATGCCTAGCCTTTTTAAGTTGGTTAAATAGGAAGTCATTTTTTCTTCTAATTTTTTTAATTGTTCTGGTTTGTTTTTTGAAAAATAGGAGACAGCGGTTACAATGTCCTGAGATAAATAAAAATCTATAGGAGCTTTATGTCCCTCTGTTTTTGTTTCTCGATGTCTACTTCTGTATAGAACTTCTATTTGTTGAATGATTTTTTCTTGGTCTTTATTCTCAATATTGACCGTCACCTTCTCTAGGCTAGATTTTATGTCTTCTGTTAATTCTAATACAGTTTGTTTTTTGTTTTCAAAATATCGGTCTTTATAATCTTTGATATCAATAGGATCTCCAAACTTTACAAAAACATCACTTTTAAAATGATGAGGGTTAGAATAATTGATTCCAATAGGAATCACCACAACGCCTAGTTCAAAATTATTTCTTTCTTCAGCAACTAACGAGATTCTTGAAATCCCCGTTTTTATGGGTCTAAGTCTACGTACGGTTTCACTAATTCCTTCAGGAAAAATCATCACTGTTTTTTTGTTTTCTAAATGCTCAAAACACTTTTCAAATACTTGTTTGTTTTTATGGGTGTCATTTGGAAAAAGGTCTGGCCTGTAGACAGGAATCATATGTAGCTTTGGAAAAAGCCACTTAGAAAAACCACTTTTAAAGGCATCTCCTCTTGATAAAAAATAAAGCTGTCTTTTTATATGAGTAGCCAATAAAATGGGATCCATAAAAGCACTGGTATGATTTACTGCAAAAACAACAGGGCCTTTGGCTGGAACTACCTCTTTATTTTTAATATATAAGGATCTGAAATAAGCCCTGGTCGTAAAATAAAAAAGGAATTTAAATATTCTGTATAGCATTTTTTTGGTCTGTTAGAATTTTTGAGGTAAAAATACAAAACTGAATTTTATAAAATATCTGGATGAGTTTTGAAGCACTAAAAATGTAGAAATGCATTTTCCAAATGCTTTAGATGGATTTTTCCATTCTTTTGTAAAATAGAAATAATATCAAAACGCACCTCCACATCCAAATCATTTTTTATGACATAATGATTGGCAGCTTCTACTAACAATTCTATTTTTTTCTGATTGATAAAGTCCTGTGGGTTTCCATAATAATCATTGGATCTTGCTTTTACTTCAACAATGATAACTTCATTGTCCTTTTTAGCAATTAGATCAATTTCAGCTTTTCTGTACCTAAAATTTTTTTCTAGAAGGATGTAATTTTTTTTTATGAGATAGTCTGCCGCCATCTGCTCACCTTGTTTTCCAAATTCATTATGATCCGCCATTTCTTATTTAAGATACGGAAATTCAATGAGATGTATAAAACAAAAACTCCCACAACTAAGTGGGAGTTTTTAATTTGTTAACCGAATCCAATGGGGGGTAATAGATTCTAAATTCAATTGATTTTTTTTGAATCCGAAAGGGGGTAATAGATTCTCAAAACCTGTTGGATTAATTGTAAATATTACAATTGTTCTGCTAATATAATAATATATTCTTAAAATAAAAGAGAAATTATATTTTTTTATTCCATTTAATGTTTCCTTGACATAAAGAGTCTCTACTTAACCTTTGTATTACCTCTCGTTAATGTTTATAAGGCTTACGTCAAATTTCTTGGTTTTTTATCAAAATTATTTAGGCAACCTAAAAAACAATTTAGAGATCGGAATAAACATGATACCACAAATAATAAATATGATAAACGATTTTCTTAAATCAAAGATATAGGCCACATACCCTATTAAAGGAGGTCCAATTAGCATTCCCACAATACTGTAAGTGGAGACAATGGATATGATCATTCCTGGAGAATATTTTTTAGATTCACCAGACAATGAAAAAGTCATTGGAAATAAGGTGGATACTCCTAACCCTGTAATACAGAAACCAACAAGTGCTGGCCAAAAGAAAGGAAATAAAATAGTGATTCCTATTCCAAATACAATAAGTAGCGAGCTTAGAACAAAAGTTTTTTCTATGCCTATTTTATCAATCACAAGATCCGAAAAGAAACGAGACAAGGTCATACAAATCATAAAGGACAAATATCCTGCGGTAAACAATTCTACTTTAACAACTTCCTTAAAATAAACCCCATTCCAATCATAAATACCACCTTCACAAACAGCGGCAAAAAAGACAATCAATCCAAGATACATGACAAAAGGATCAGGCTTTCCAAAAATTAATTTATTTCCTGTTTTTGGTCTGTCGTTTTTAAGAAGATAAGGATAAGCTATTGAAATAGCGATAATGGTAAATAAAGCGATACAGGCTAAATGCAATTTTATGTCAACATTATATTTTATCATCAGTGTTGAAAATAAGAGGCCAAAAATTCCACCCAAACTCCAAAATCCATGAAAGGCACCGTTTATTTTTTTTGTGAATTTTTTTTGTAAAGTCACTGCCTGAGTATTCATAGCAATATTGATCAATCGAAGAGAAAAAGAAAATCCTGTCAAAGAAAGTATCAATATCCAAAGTTCAGATGCCATTCCAATTCCCAAAAGCGATAGGCTATAAATAAAAAAAGAAATAAATAAAGGACCCCTAGTATTGTATTTAGAAACCAGCCAACCAGAAAAGGGCAAACCAACGACGGCAGTTATAGGCATTACCATTAATAGGTTTCCCAATTGGGCTTCGTTGAATGCGAATAGGTCTTTGATGTTTGGAATTCTTGAGGCCCAGCTAGAAAAACAGACTCCGGTTAGAAAAAAACAGACTCCAATAGCAATACGTTGTTTGACCAATAATTTCATGTTGCAAATATCGAATAGATTTTTGAATTGAAGTTTAAAAAAATGACTTTATGAAAGGAGCTTTTTTTAGCGCTGTTTTTATCAGTATTTTAGCCAATATAGAACTGTTTTATGCTGCGATTTCAACAACAGGTATTTTTTTTAATCACTCTTTTTTGTGTTTTCTCTTGTGAGAAAAAAACCGAGAAAAAGAATGTGTTTATAAAAAAAAATAGGGAAGTTGTGCTTGAAAAAACTAGCTCCTCAGAAGTGCTTGAAAATCTTGTTTCAAATTATCTTAAGGAACTGGCTAAAACTCAAGAAAACAGAATTTTTTATAAAATTGAAGCTCTTGAAAACAGAAAAAAAGCCATTGATGATTTTGTTTTTGAAAGATATGGGGCTGTGTCAGCAAGGGCAACGGAGTCCCTACAGATTTTGAAGAGTTACAATACATTTTTAAAAAAACAAGATTTTTATTTGAGAGGAAATAAAAGTGCTTCTTATAAATGTATAATTAAGGGTGATTTTAAAAATAATTATAAGGATACAGATCCAAAAGAACTATATGTGGCTTTGAATTATTTATTGGAGGATAGGGAGTTTATAGGGAAATCTGATCATTTTAGATTGGATATTGTGGATGTTTTGAGAGAAATATTGGTGTTATCAAGTAATAGTACTTATCAAAAAATAAAAGAAGATCTACATTCTAAAGATTCAATATCTTTTTTACAGCATAGTCAAGAATTTTTAACAATACTCCAAAACTTAGAAAACGTTTTGGCAACTAGAAATGAGTTTTCTTTCGGGGTATATCTTTCAGAAGTTAAAGCCTTAGGAAAAACAGCTGCCGATAAAAAGTTAATAGAACAGATCTTTACTCAAAAAATAATAGCCTCAAATTATGACATGAGTGGGTTGATCAAAACGTTGTATCATCCCTTATGGTCAAACTATTTTTTAGCGATGCAGGAAGATCTGAATCAGAAAACAATCAAAGCTAGGATTGCTCAATTTCTTGAAAAATGGATTCAGGAGCCCAAACAATTACCTAGTTTTTCTGTAGGAGATGAGGTAGAGTTAGTCTTGGAAATATTACAAAACTATTCCTCTTCCAATAAATCGTCAATTTTATAAGAGAGTGCTCTGGTAGCAGTTTTAGAGAGTCCACCTACTTTATAATATTTGATAATCCCTTTTTTATCAATAACAATATTGGTTGGATAGGCAGGAACGTTAAACATACCTGCTTCATATCTACCGTCTGAAACTAAGCTATAGGCAAATGGATGGTCGTTAATAAAATTTTCTAGTTTCGTTTTATCGTCTAAGGCAATTCCTAAAAATACCACGTCAGGATTGTCTGCAAATTCTTCTTTTAGATCATTTAAATGAGGAATTTCAGATTTACAAGGTGGGCATGTTGTAAACCAAAAATTAAGAACAACTATTTTATTTTCATTTGATTTAGTACTAATCTTTTCACCTTCTGTTGTTCTAAACCTATATTTTGGAGTTTTAGACCCAATCATTTTGTCATAAAGGTCTTTGTATTTTTCACTTGGTTTTTTTCTGATTTCAGCATATTGCTCTTTAGTGATCTTCGTGAATTTATCTAATGAATAATAAGATTCTGGTAGTTTGGCATAATTTATTTTTTGAGCCACAACTCTATATCTTCCTAGATATTTATCGTAAGATGTATAATCCAAAAGAAAACCAGGTATATCAAACTGTTTTACAAATTTCAACCCAAATTTTTGAGTGCTGTAAATTTTTGTTGGGACTCCTTTAACAATAGTAATATACTCTTCACAGGGCAACCCAATTATTTTTTTAGTTTTTCCTTTTTGTAAAGTGGCCTCTTTGTATGGGTTTTTAAAAGCATCATAAATAGCTGCTTTTGAAGAACTTGTTTCCATACAATTATAAAAAATTTCTTCTTTATAATCCAAAAAGTAAAATTTTTGTTGCCCAGAAGTTGTCCCAAAGCGCATTTCTTTCAATTTGTTTTTATTGAATGCAACTACTATTTCACTGATATAAGAAGAAGATTTTTTTTGCCTTTCCGATAAATCATTTTCATATATAACAGAGTATGTAATGATGACATCATTTACAATTTTATTGGAAGCTGCCGTTTTCCATTGTGCGGATAAAAAACTAAAATTTAAAAGAAGTAATAGGGAAAAGATTTTCATAGAATATTTAGCAATCATTTTTTTTCGCACGAAGATAATGAATATTGGATCTTGTTATTTAAAGGAATAAAAAATAATTTTTAAGTTTTTAGTATAACCTGTTGTGAATCAGTTTAAAAATTTTAATATTTGTAACTCAGATGAAAAATAATAATACACATACATCAGTTTTAGTTGCTTTTTGTAAGCACGTAATTCGATTGAACATGGTGAAAAACCAAGTGTCAAGGACGAAACTGTATGATGATATGTGATAAAAAGATATCTATCCAATACGAAAAGCGTCCATGTAAATGGACGCTTTTTTTGTGCAATTTTATCAACTTTAAATTTTTAACTATGAACACACAAGTACGTACATCAACAGTAAAAGCAATGCAAATGTCAAATGTCACAATTTTTAAAAAGAAGCATTTTGTATGCCAATCCACCAGCCTTTATAATACCAATTAGAAATACTATTAATTTCTTATGAATTGTAGAGGCGCTTTTTAGGCGTCTTTTTTTATGAGAAAAAATAAATTAATTATGAAAACAATCAGAAAAATTGCTACAGCAATTGATACTTATTTAGAGAAAAACCTATTAAATTATATTGACAAAGTTACCAATACGTTATACCCAAAACCACATTTAATGGATGATGATGTTGAAGACGATGATGATGAGCCTATTTTATTTATTTAAATTCTAATACGGCTATTTCTTAGAGATGGCCGTAATTTTAATCTTCAAAGGAAATACTTGCTTCTGTTTTTGTGACAGTAAGTTCAATGTTTCTACCTAAATAAAGAGCTCTATTTTCAGGATCATGTCCAGCCGGGAAATCAAAAACAACAGGGATATTTTTATCAGGCAACACTTCTAAAATAATTTCTTCAATACTTTTTCCATAGGAGGGACTGTTTTTTTTGATATGACTCATACCACCAACAATAATTCCCGCACAGTCTTCAAAATATCCATTTCTTTTGAGCCCTTGCAATAGCCTGTCAATATGGTATTTATACTCACCGATTTCTTCAATGAATAATATTTTTCCTTGGGTGTTGATACTTGATGCTGTTCCCAATAGGTTTTCTAGTAGGGTTAAGTTTCCTCCAACTAAAGATCCTTTTGCAGTACCTTCAACATTAAATTTTGAGGATGCGACGGCATAATTTTCTAATTCTCCAAATAATGCTTGTTTTAGAGTTTTTACACTTTCTATCGTTTTTTCTTTTGGAAACTCCACATTAACGGGCATCATACCATGTAAGGTTTCAATTCCCAACGTATGAATATGATTGTGAAAAACGGTGATGTCTGAGTAACCAATAACCCATTTCGGATTTTTTTTAAATTCCGTAAAATCCAAGTCGTCTATAATTCTAACGGCCCCATAACCACCTCTTGCGCACCAAATGGCTTTTATAGAGGGGTTGTCTATAGCTTCTTGAAAATCAGCGCCTCTATTTTTATCTGTTGCAGCATAGTGATGGTATTTATCAAAAACATGCTCACCAATAACAACAGTCAAGCCCCATGATCTTGCCAAATCTGCTGCTTCATAAATACTTGCATCGTTTTTGATAATGCCGGAAGGAGCAACAATAGAAATGGTATCTCCAGTTTGTAGAAAGTCAGGTCTTATCATGTTGGTGTTTTGTGCAAAAAGCAATTGAAAACTGCAAAGTATAAAAAGAATAAATTTCAACGTAAAGGTGTTTGAATTGATACAATATTACAATTATTTTGAAGAAATTGATACAAGGAAATTCATCAAATTTCAAGTGAGTTTTTATAATCTCTAATAAAACATGTAGTTTTGTCGCTCATAGAAACTATCATATAAATCGAACTAAATTAAAAATCATGAAGAAAAAATTAATAATGTTAACCGTTTTGTTACTAGGAGGTTCCACGCTTTCTGCATCGGCAGCAAATAACATTAACTCTGGGGATACTGCTTGGATGTTAATGTCTACTGCACTTGTAATGATGATGACGCCAGCAGGTTTGGCCTTATTTTATTCTGGGTTAACTCAAAACAAATCTGTATTGAATACTATTGGAATGTCCTTTGTTTCATTTTGTACAGGAATCATTGCCTGGGTAATCATTGGGTATAGTTTCGCATTCTCTGAAGGAAATGCATTTATAGGAGGTTTTGACTACCTTTTATTACATGGAATCAAGCCAACTGATGGAGACGGAATTCCATTACTATTAGACGTAATGTTCCAAGGAACTTTTGCAGCAATAGCTGTTGCCATCGTTTCAGGATCTATTATTGAAAGAGTAAAATTTTCTACTTGGACAATCTTTTCCTTTGTTTGGGTAATTGTTGTTTACGCTCCAATTTGTCACTGGGTATGGGGATCTGATGGATTCTTACACGGAGATTTAGATTTTGCCGGAGGTACGGTTATTCACGTGAATGCGGGGGTTGCTGGTTTGGTATTATCGTTATTGTTAGGGAAAAGATTACACCTTGATGAAGAAAGAAAACCATCGTCAATTAAATTGATGATTTTAGGAGCCGCTTTGTTGTGGTTCGGATGGCATGGATTTAATGGAGGATCTGCTTATGCAGCGAACGGAATTGCTGCCAATGCAATTTTAACAACCAACGTAGCTGCCTGTTTTGGTGGTTTGGTATGGTTGATTATCGAATGGAAAATTGTTAAAAAACCTACCTTAATTGGTATCGCTTCGGGTGCTGTTTCTGGTTTGGTTGCGATTACACCAGCAGCTGGATTTGTTGATGTTACTGGTGCTTTGGTTATCGGTGGTGTTGGTAGTATTGTAGGATATTGGGGAGTTGTAAAATTCAAATCATTTACAGGACATGATGATACCTTGGATGCTTTTGGTATGCACGGTTTGGTTGGAATTGTTGGTGCAATTTTAACGGGTGTTTTTGCTACTTCAGTGGTAAACCCTGATGGAGCTGGACTGATTGATGGAAATCCTTGGCAGGTACTTTTACAGTTGAAATCTGTGGGAGCAACGATTATTTATTCTGCAGTTGCAACCTATGTTGTTTTTGTTGTAGTTGCAAAAATTACGGGTGGAGCTCGTATCCATGAGAAACACGAATTAGAAGGTATGGATATCAGTTACCACGGTGAATCTCAAATCAATATTGATAAAAATGTAATTGAGGATTTGGATTAGATTTTATTTAAAAATATGAAATTTTAAAAAAAAGGCAGCGAATAATATTCGTTGCCTTTTTTTAATAGGTTTTTCTACGCGTGATTGTGTTTTGTAAGGGTAGGATATTTACCTTTGTTTGAAGGAATCGAGAATAATTATTCTATCGTTTTTCTGTAAATTTAATTCTTGTTCACATGAAGATTGTTATTGTTTGTAAAAGTAAACTACCGGTACTTCTTTATGGAGGAACGCAACGAGTGGTTTGGTACTTGGGTAAAGAATTAGCGAAACAAGGACATACAATTGTGTTTTTAGCGGGTAAAGGTTCTCAATCTGAATTTGCTGAAGTTATTCAAATAAATGATGATATTTCAATTTTAGAACAAGTTCCAAAAGATGCAGATGTTGTTCATTTTCAGTCAGATCCAGGTGGATTAAATGATTTTAACATTCCATATGTCATAACCATGCATGGAAATGTCAATGTCAAATGTAATTTTGATAGAAATACTATTTTTGTTTCTAAAAATCATGCTTCACGTTACAACTCTTCTTCTTTTGTATATAACGGTATGGACTGGGA
>NZ_JAQWGB010000092.1 GCF_029238425.1 Flavicella sp. | reverse complement strand
TTTGGCTGTAATGCAAAGGAATTGTTGCAATATTTAAAAAGTGTAAAACCCAAGAAAGTAATTTTAAACGGAGATATAATTGATATATGGCAGTTTAAGAAAAGGTACTTTCCAAAATCCCATATGAAGATTATCAAACATATTTTTGGTTGGGTATCAAATGGGGTAGAAGTTGTATACATTACGGGTAACCACGATGAGATGTTACGTAAATTTGTCGGTTTTTCTATGGGTAAATTGTCTATACAAAATAAGCTGGTTCTCGAATTGGATGATAAAAAAGCTTGGTTCTTTCACGGAGATGTTTTTGATGTAACCATGGAGCATTCTAAATGGTTGGCAAAATTAGGAGCCGTAGGTTATGATTTTTTAATCATGATCAATTATGTTGTAAATAGGGGATGTGAACTGTTAGGAAAGGAAAAGTTGTCTTTGTCTAAACGTATAAAGGATAAAGTAAAGGGAGCTGTTAAGTTTATCAATAATTTTGAAAAAACAGTTACTGATATAGCCATGGAAAAAGGCTATGATTATGTTGTTTGTGGTCATATTCACCAACCCTTGATAAAAGAGTTTGCTAATGAGAATGGAGATAAAACAATCTATTTCAACTCTGGTGATTGGATTGAAAATTTAACAGCATTGGAGTATACCGATGCCGAATGGAGTTTGTATAAATACAAATCGGAAGATTTTATGCATTCCAAGGAGTCTCAAGAGGTAGAATTGTACGATACTACTGAAAAGACTTCTAAAGAATTGTTTGAAGGATTGTTACAGGAATTTAATATATAAAATGCTATGAAAATATTATATGCGATTCAAGGAACAGGAAATGGTCATTTGAGTAGAGCAAAAGAAGTAATTCCGGCACTGAGGTCTAGAGTAGAGGTAGATATATTAGTGAGCGGGACACAAGCCGATATAGAGTTGCCTTTTGATGTGAAATACAATTACAAAGGGTTGAGCTTTATTTTTGGAAAAAAAGGAGGTGTGGATGTTTACAATACCATCGCTACTAATAGTTTAAAAAGTGTGTATTCGGAGATAAAAAAATGTCCGGTACATGAATATGATTTAGTAGTTAATGATTTTGAGCCGATATCAGCCTGGGCTTGTAAGTTAAGAGGGGTCAATTGCATTTCTTTAAGTCATCAGAGTGCCTTGTTATCAGATTTGGTACCCCAACCAGGGTATAGAGATTTTATTGGGGCGATGATCCTAAAATATTATGCTCCATCGATTCAAAACTTTGGTTTTCATTTCAAAAAATACGATTCAAGTATTTATTTGCCTATTATCAGAAGAGCTATTCGAGAATTGGAAGTATCAACGGAAAAACATTACACAGTTTATTTACCTTCTTATAGTGATGCTAAAATAATTGCGGTATTGTCAGAAATCAAAGGAGTTACTTGGGAAGTGTTTTCTAAACATTGCAAGCGACATTACAAAAAGAGAAATGTTGTCATCAAGCCCATTGAGAGTAAATCTTTTGAGAAGAGTATTGCTTCAAGTATTGGGGTTGTTTGTGGAGCAGGTTTTGAAACACCAGCAGAGGCCTTATATCTTAAAAAGAAATTATTGGTGATTCCTATGAAGGGACAATTAGAGCAACATTTTAATGCGGCAAGTTTAGAAGATATAGGGGTGCCTGTGTTGAAAAAACTTAAGAAGAAGAATGTTTCTAAAATTAAGAAATGGGTAAAAAAAGGAAATGTAGTGGAAGTTGTCTATCCAGATAGAACTCAATTAATAGTAGATGCAGTGCTCTCTAAGTATATAATTGCCACAGAACTGTCCAATAAATTAATGCACGAAATTTAGGATTCTTTATAAAAGCAAAAAAGCCATCTATTTTCATAGATGGCTTTTTTTATAAGATGATTCTTATCCGATAATCTGGATGTTTGTAAATGCTTTAGAAACAATTAACGTTCTGTTTTTGAATTGAACATCTTCTAAAGAAACTTCTTCATTGTCAATTTTAATTGAGTTTACATCAAATGGTAAACCGTATAAATTGATTTTGAAAGTTTCGTAAGTGGTAACATATTTTCCTTGTTTGTGTTGTCTTAAGGTCAATTTATTATCTGTTCCAACTACTTTAAAGTGTCTTAAGCTATAACGACCTTTTGTGTAGTCATACCCATCATTTGCATCTTCAAATAAATCAGATTCTTCCTTACCATCTTTGAAATAAACATCCAAGGTCATTTCTGTAATTTCTTTTTCACCAACATATTGCTGTACAGGGTATTTAGGAATCACCGCTCCAGCTTTGATGAAAATTGGCATATGGTGTAAATCAGCATCTACCCAAGTTTCTTTCCCTCCGGTAACAACTTCTTTTGACCATTTATTATACCACTCACCTCTAGGAATATACATTCTTCTTCCTGTAGCATTTGGTTCATTGATTGGACAAACTAAGATTTTGTCACCGCAAATAAACTCGTCAATTCTGTAGTGTGTCTGTGTATCTTCTTGATCAAATAAAACCAATGATTTTAACATAGGTTCTTTCAATTCAGAATACTTGTAGAATGAAGTATATAAATAAGGTAATAATTCATATCGTATTTCGATAAACTTACGAACTACATCTGTAATTTCTTCATCAAAAGCCCAAGGTTCTTGATCCCCATGATCTCCAGAAGAGTGTGTTCTACAGAATGGGTGGAAAGCTCCCAATTGAATCCATCGTGCATATAATTCACCATTTGGTTGCTCTGCAAAACCTCCAATATCTGATCCCGCAAAAGAGAATCCAGAAAGAGCTAAACGCTGTGCTTGAATATTTGCAATTTGTAAATGTTCCCATGTCGCTACGTTATCTCCCATCCAAGTTGATGTATAACGTTGCGTTCCAGAATAAGCAGAACGTGTAATTACAAATGGTCTCTTAGGATAGTTGAATTTTTTCAATCCATGGTAAGTAGCTCTCGCCATCTGCATACCATAAATATTATGTGCTTTGTTATGACTACAAGGGTTACCATCATAATCATGACGTACATCAGATGGGAATGTTTTTCCAGGAACGTCCATAACAGCAGGTTCGTTCATATCATTCCAAACACCTTTAACACCAATATCTTCAATAAGCTCTTTGAAAAGTCCAGCCCACCATTCTCTTACTTCAGGTCTTGTAAAGTCTGGGAAATAACATTCACCTGGCCATACTTTACCTTTCATATAAGGACCATCTGCACGTTTACAGAAATAATCTTTATCTAAAGCTTCTTTAAAAACACTGTATTCATTGTCTATTTTGATACCCGGATCAATAATTACTACCGTTTTAAATCCATCATCAGCCAATTCTTTTACCATTCGCTTAGGGTCTGGGAAATAATCTTCGCTCCATGTAAAACATCTAAATCCTTCCATGTAATCGATATCCAAATAAATGGCATCACAAGGAATTTTTAAATCTCTAAATTTTTGCGTTACTTCTTTTACGTTAGACTCAGGGTAATAACTCCATTTACATTGGTGGTATCCCAAAGCCCATAAAGGTGGTAATTCAGGAGTTCCTGTTAAATCCGTATAGCTTGTAACAACATCATTCATATCTGGACCATAAATGAAGTAATAGTTCATTTCACCTCCCTGTGCCCAGAAGCTTGTTACGTTTCTTCTTTCATGACAAAAATCGAAGTAGGTTCTGAAAGTATTGTCAAAGAAAATACCATATGATTTTCCGCTGTGTAAACCTGTGTAAAATGGAATCGCTTTATAAATAGGGTCTGTATCTTTACCAAAAGCATAAGAATCAGTAGCCCAGTTTTCAAAACGTCTTCCTTTCAAATTGATGTGTTGAGGCTTGTCACCCAAACCATAATAACTTTCGCTGTTTTGAGCTGTTTTACTCATTTTAACGATGTCACCACCCAATTCATAACTTTCTTCCCAGTGAAATCCTTTTTCGTCCTCACAAATTAAAGTATTGTCATTTACATCAAAAATAGATTTACGTAAATCGCTTTTATGAATATGACAAATCAATTTTGAAGTTGTGATGATGTATTTTTCTTCATCGTCAGAAATTTCTAAATGATTGTATCCAGTATTGGCATCATTTGCAATAGCATATGAAAAATCATTATCAAATTTACCAACAGTTGTATACCTAAAACGCAATACACTATCACGAAGAACCGTAAGTTGTAATATCACATTGTTAGAAGTAGAAAAGTGTAGTACGTCTACATCCTTTTTATAATCTGTAATGTTCGCAGGAAATAGATCTCCTTTGTATTCTAGTTGAGTATTTAAAATCATAATTACTAGTAATTTAATAAGTTGCAAAACTACTTAAAAAAATAAAAGAAGTAGTTAAATTTAGTCCGAATTTAACATTGTTTTATTGTTAAGTATTTGATACTCAAAATTACCATTTCACATTCTAATTTTGTTTGATTTACTGCAATTAAAAGAATGTGAAATGGCAGGTTTTATTTGGTGATTTTGAAGAAAACGACACCTAATGGAGGGATGGTTATTTTTGCAGAATTGGATTTGAAATTCCAAGGTTTTTTACCAATTTTAATTTTCTTAGCATTTTTAACACCGCTACCACCAAACTTTTTGTCGTCACTATTCAAAATTTCAACTAAATGTCCTGGTTTGTGAATTCCTAAAAGATGTTTTTCTCTTGGAACTGGTGTGAAATTACAAACGACAACAATATCGTTTTTCTCATCATGTCCTTTCCTAATAAATGAAATGATAGAATCTTCAAAGTTCTCGTAATTGATCCATTCAAAACCTTCAATACCAAATGCTTTTTCGTAAAAAGCAGGTGTTTTTTTATAGATTTTATTTAGTTCCTTTACAAAGTCTTTCATTTTATGATGCTGCGGATCTTCCAATAAGTTCCAATCCAAACTTTTATCAAAAGACCATTCGTTTTCTTGACCGAATTCGCTTCCCATAAACATTAGATTTGCTCCTGGGTGCGCGTACATATAAGCATATAATAAACGCAAGTTTGCTAATTTTTGCCACTTATCACCAGGCATCCTACCTAAGATAGAATGTTTACCATAAACAACTTCATCATGAGATAAAGGAAGCATAAAGTTTTCTGTAAAGGCATAAGCCAAACTGAAAGTAATTTTATTGTGATGGTATCTTCTGTTGATTGGGTCTTCTTGGAAATACTCTAAAGTATCATGCATCCATCCCATCATCCACTTCATCCCAAAACCTAGTCCACCCAAGTTTTCTGGTTTTGTTACCATTGGGAAAGCTGTAGATTCTTCTGCTATTGTTTGTACACCTTCAAAGCTAGCATATACTTCTGTGTTGAAATCTTTTAAGAAAGAAATAGCATCTAAGTTTTCTCTTCCACCATACATGTTAGGTTCCCATTCACCATCTTCACGAGAATAGTCAAGGTACAACATAGAGGCAACTGCATCCACACGCAAACCGTCAATATGGTATTTGTCTAGCCAAAATATGGCATTACTAATCAAGAACGATCTTATTTCATTTCTACCATAATTGAAAATTAAACTTTTCCAATCTTGGTGGTATCCTTTTTTTCTGTCAGGGTGCTCATATAAATGGGACCCATCAAAGAACCCTAATCCGTGATCATCTGAAGGGAAATGTGAAGGTACCCAATCCAAAATAACACCAATATCATTTTGATGTAATTGATCTACCAAAAACATAAAGTCTTTAGGAGAACCGAACCTTGAAGTAGGAGCAAAATATCCTACCAATTGGTATCCCCAAGAAGGGTCGTA
Organism: Flavicella sp.; assembly: GCF_029238425.1. Lineage (GTDB taxonomy): Bacteria > Bacteroidota > Bacteroidia > Flavobacteriales > Flavobacteriaceae > Flavicella. The sequence continues at coordinate 6,401 of NZ_JAQWGB010000092.1, read as the reverse complement.
TGGATATTCCATAATTGGCATAAACTCTACATGGGTATATTCCATCTCTTTTAGGTAGTTCACTAGCTTGTCTGCCAATTCAATATAAGACAAAGGTCTATTTTCCTCAACATTATACATCCAAGATCCTAAATGAACCTCTAAAACAGCATAGGGCTTGTCGAGTCCATTTTTATCTTTTCTATAAGAAAGCCAATCTTTATCTTTCCAATTATAGTTTTCAATATCATAAGCAACAGAAGCCGTTCTAGGAGGTTCTTCACAAGAAAAGGCATAAGGATCAGCCTTTTCAGTAATGATACCATTGTTGTTACTATGTATTTTGTATTTGTATTGCACACCCATTTTAAGACCAGGAATAAATCCTTCCCATATTCCAGATCCATCCCATCTAACATTTAAAAGATGATCTTTAGAGTCCCAAAAATTAAATTCTCCAACAACATACACATGATTGGCAGAAGGCGCCCAAACGGCAAAATAAATTCCTTCTACACCATCTACTTCTGCTGGATGCGCACCAAATTTTTCATATAGTCTATAATGTTTACCGGCTTTGAATAAATTAATATCAAATTCAGTAAACAGACTAAAAGCTTTTACATGACTCATATATTCTGAGTTTTATTAAGTAAAACAGCAACCTTTTGGTTGCTGTTTTGTATGAATTTATATTACAGTACCACTTTTGATGACAGCTTTGCTTTTTATCACAACAATTCCGTCTCTAACAGTATAAGTGGCAGTATCTGTATCTTTTAAGTGAGGCCCTCCGTTTATTCTAACGTCGTTTCCGATACTTGCATTTTTATCTACAATACAGTTGTTGATATAACATCTGTCTCCAATTCCGATATAAGGTTTGTCTTTTTCGATACACTTAGCAATTACGTCTAAGCTTTGGTAATTATCGCTACCCATTAAGTAGGAGTTAGAGATGGTAGTACCCACACCAATTCTACTTCGGATACCAATTACGGAACGTTCAATGCGGCTTGCACTGATGATTCCTCCTTCAGCAATTAAAGTCTTTTCTAAAGTGGTACCTGTAATTTTGGTAGGAGGCAATATTCTTGCACGTGTTAAAACACTTTTAGATTTGTCGAATAAATCAAAGTCAGGAATAGCATCTGTCAATCCAAGGTTGGCGTCAAAGAAAGAAGCGATCGTTCCAATATCTGTCCAATATCCTCCGTATTGGAAACTCATTACTTTATGTTTGTTGATAGATTGTGGGATGATTTCACCTCCAAAATCTAAAGTATCTTCATTTTCCTTTAAAACTTTAGACAAGAAACCTCTACTGAAAATATAAATTCCCATAGAAGCAAGATAGTTTCTTCCTTGGTCTTTCATTTCTTGAGAAACTTCAGAAGACCATTTAGAAAGCTCATCAGCAGAAGGCTTTTCTACGAATGAATCAATCGTGTTATCATCATTAGTTTTTAGAATACCAAATCCAGTAGCGTCTTTTGCATTTACAGGTTGTGTTGCAATTGAAATTTCAGCATTTCTTTCTTCATGCTGTTTTACCATTTCATTGAAATCCATTTGGTACAATTGATCTCCAGAGAGTATTAATGCATAATCCCAATCATGATCCATAAAGTGATGCATAGACTGTCTTACAGCATCTGCAGTTCCTTGGAACCAGCTGTTGTTTCCAGGAGTTTGTTCCGCTGCGAGTACATCTACAAAGGCATCATTAAAAAAGCTAAAATTGTAAGTGTTCTTAATGTGTTTATTAAGAGATGCAGAGTTAAACTGCGTCAAAACAAACATTCTATCAATTCCTGAATTGATACAGTTTGAAATTGGAATATCCACCAATCTATATTTACCAGCAATTGGTACGGCTGGTTTAGAACGAGTTGATGTTAAGGGTTGTAGTCTGGATCCTTGCCCACCACCTAAAATGATTCCTAAGACCTTTTTTTTCATAATTGTTTTTGTTAGATTAGTTTGTTGTATAAGTCAATATAGTTGTTTGCAGCGCTGTCCCACGAATGGTCAATTTGCATTATTTGTTTTCTGATTCTTTTAAATCTAGGTTGATCTTTGTATAATTCAATAGCTCTTTCAATAGCTTCAACGGCTTCGTTTGTATCGGTGTTGTCATGACAAATTCCAAAACCATTTTCTTCTGAAATATCAACAATTGTATCTTTTAAACCTCCAATACTTCTTACAATAGGTATGGTTCCATAGCGTAAAGAATACATTTGGTTCAAGCCACAAGGCTCTACTCTAGAAGGCATGACTAAATAATCTGCCCCTGCATATATGATATGTGAGAGAACTTCATCATATCCTATGAAAGTATTGTAATTTCCACTATGTTTTTCTTTTAATGCATCAAGTTGGTGCTCCACAGTTGGATCCCCTGAGCCTAGGACAAGAATATTTGCATCAAGTTTAGGATTACTTAAAATAGCGTCAAAAATATGTGGTAAAAGTTCCGCACCCTTTTCTCCAACCAATCTACCTATAAAGGCAAATAATGGTTTTTCAGGGTTTAGATCAAACTTATCACATAAAAACATTTTATTATTTCGTTTCCCAGAAAGAGAAGTTTGTTTTGTGAAATTTTTTGAAATCATTGGATCTGTGGCCGGATTCCATACGTCCGTATCAATACCATTTAAGATTCCTGTTGATTTTCCTTTTTCATTATCTAACAACCATTCAAGTCCGTTGGCGGCACTTCTTAACTCAATCAAATAACTTGGTGATACGGTAGTAACCGCCCAAGAACATTTAACCGCTGCTGCAAGAGGATTGATCATCTGCTCCCATTCTAGCATTCCAGAATAAGAAAGATCATACTCAGGGAAATAGTTTAATTTATCAAAAGAAAACTGCCCTTGGTATTGAGCGTTATGAATGGTCAAAATAGTTGGAATCTCTTTTAAAACTTCAAATTGATGTGCATAAGTCATCATAAAAGGAATCAATCCGGTATGATAATCATGGCAGTGTACAATTTGCGGTTTGTCATGAAATTGCAATATCCAAATCAGTACCGCTTTTTGAAAAGCCATAAAACGTTCCGTGTCGTCGGTATAACCATAAACATTCTCCCTGTCCATAAGTCCTGGGATTTTTATCAAATATAATGGATATCCTAATTCGTCACTTTCTAATTGAATAACCTCAAAATCATACAGAAGACCTCCCAAAGAAACCGTGTTTCTATGGTCTAAACGAAAACTTTTGTTTTGTGTGAATTTAGTGTTGTAATAAGGCATTACAACCGCAGTTTTTTTACCTGCTTTATTTTGATATTTTGGTAGTGCTCCAACAACATCAGCTAATCCTCCTACCTTTGCAATAGGATAGCATTCAGCACTAATATGTATTATTTCCATTCATAATTATTTTTGATGTCTAAACTTACGTAAATTTTTTATAAATCTTATTTTATAGATATGCTTTTTCTAACCATTTGTTAATTTGTTTACATTGAGTTGTTATTCAGTAAGTTATGTTGTTTTTATTTGTTTTTTTAGTATGTTGTTTTATAATACCTTGTATTATAGCATGTTATTGACTGCTTATATTGTATGTTTTTGTATGGTAAAGTCATCTTTTAAAAAAAGACCTTTTAAAAGATTCTTAAAATTGGTTTTTTGGTTTTATATATGAACCAAAAAGCCAAAATTTATAAAACAACTTCAAAAGTTATCGGTAAGGAATATTTTACCCTTACAGGTACTCCTCTTTGTTTTCCAGGAGTCATTTTCGGCAGGGTCTTGACAACTCTAGAAGCTTCCGTTTGAAGTCTTGGATGTGGCGCTCTCGATTGTACTTCTGTGATGTTACCATGTTCATTTATGGTAAACATTACAAAAATTCTTTTCTTTCCTGGAGCAAGACCCAGTTCATTTGCGAGTTCAGCGTCAAACTTTTTATTTACATGTTTACGAACCTTGTTAGAAAAACACGCTTTTTTTTCTGCTTTAGTACCTTTTTCACAACCAGGGTATACAGGTATATTTTCTATGATTGCAAAAGGAACATCTTCTATAATTTCCTCGTATTCTGCTGCTTCGTTGATATTGTCAATATCTTCCGAGGTAATCACAGCTTCCGTTTCATCAGTTTCAGTGGATTCAATGATGGTTTCAGGGACATCCGCAACATCCTCTACCACTTGAATGATTTCTATCAATTTTGGAGGTGGTGGGGGAGCGTGTTTGATTGGTGGTGGTTTCCTGTGAGTGATCACCATTTCCTCAACTTGTTCAGAGGTAATTTCTACGCTGCTGAAAGTTGCGATTTCTCTAATGTAGGATTTGTGTTCTAAGGCTATATAAGTAAAAAATAAAGTCAAAACTAAGCCGATTAGCATAAATTGATGACTGTAGTTCTCTAATCTAGCACGTGGGTTCTTTTTAGTGTCCATAACGCTGAGATTTAAAAGATTAATATACCTCTAAGTTACGAATAAATCAGGGGTAAAACACTATAAAAAGATTAAATAGTCTTATTTTTAAATTATTGCTAAGGACAGATTGTTTGTGTTGATTTTTTTCTTAATAAAATGAAAAAACCTTATATTTTTATTAAAAAATATAAGGTTTTTCTGTGCTGTTTTTTTTACACTAGTCGTTCAATTTAAGAACGGCCATAAAAGCTTCTTGAGGGATTTCAACATTCCCTACTTGTCTCATACGTTTTTTACCTTTCTTTTGTTTCTCAAGTAATTTACGCTTTCTAGAAATATCTCCACCATAACATTTTGCTGTTACGTCTTTACGGAGTGCTTTTGTTGTTTCTCTTGAGATTATTTTTGCTCCAATTGCTGCTTGGATAGGAATATCAAATTGTTGTCTAGGGATCAATTCTTTTAATTTCTCACACATTTTTTTACCAATAGTGTAAGCATTATCCGCATGCAATAAGGCAGAAAGGGCATCTACTTGTTGTCCGTTTAAGAGAATATCTACACGAACTAATTTAGATTCTTTCATTCCAATTGGATGGTAGTCAAAAGAAGCGTACCCTTTTGAAACTGTTTTCAATCGATCATAGAAATCAAATACGATTTCAGCCAATGGCATTTCAAATATTAACTCTACACGTTGTGTTGTTAAATAGGACTGATTCACGATAATCCCACGTTTTTCAATACACAAACTCATCACCTGACCAACAAAGTCTGCTTTGGTGATAATAGAAGCCTTGATAAATGGCTCTTCCACACGATCTAAACTAGAAGGATCTGGTAAATCTGTTGGGTTGTTTAACAGAATTATTTCGTTTGGAGTTTTTTTCTTGTATGCATGGTATGAAACGTTTGGTACCGTAGTAATAACAGTCATGTTAAACTCACGTTCTAAACGTTCTTGTATGATTTCCATGTGAAGCATTCCTAAGAATCCACAGCGGAATCCAAAACCTAAGGCTGCAGAGCTTTCTGGTGCGAATACCAAAGAAGCATCGTTTAGCTGAAGTTTTTCCATAGAGTAACGAAGTTCTTCATAATCTTCTGTATCCACTGGATAAATCCCAGCAAAAACCATTGGCTTTACGTCTTCAAATCCATCAATTATTTCTGTCGTAGGTACAGCTGCATCCGTAATAGTGTCACCCACTTTTACCTCTTTCGCTGTTTTAATACCTGTAATAAGATATCCAACATCCCCTGTTTTAACAGATTTTTTTACAACCTGTTCTAGTTTTAGGGTTCCAACTTCATCAGCAAAATATTCATTATTTGTTGCCATGAATTTGATGCGTTGTCCTTTTTTGATTTCACCATTTAGTACACGAAAGTACGTTTCAATTCCTCTATATGAGTTGTAAACTGAATCAAAAATCAATGCTTGCAATGGCGCATCAGGTTCTCCTTTTGGAGCAGGGATTCTATCAATAATGGCTTCTAGGATATTGTCAACTCCAAAACCAGTTTTTCCACTTGCATGAATTACTTCTTCAGCATCACAACCTAAAAGATCTACGATGTCATCAGTAACCTCCTCTGGGTTGGCACTTGGTAAATCTACCTTATTTAGGATAGGGATTATCTCTAAATCGTTTTCCAATGCTAAATATAAATTAGAAATAGTTTGCGCTTGAATGCTTTGAGCAGCATCTACAATAAGCAAGGCTCCTTCACAAGCCGCAATAGATCTAGAAACTTCGTAAGAAAAATCAACGTGACCAGGAGTGTCAATTAAGTTTAATATATAATCTTCTCCTTTAAATTTATAGTCCATTTGAATGGCGTGACTTTTTATGGTAATACCACGTTCACGTTCCAAATCCATATTGTCTAACAATTGATCCTGTTTTTCCCTTTCCGTTACGGCTCCTGTATAATCCAAGAGTCTATCGGCTAAGGTACTTTTACCGTGATCAATATGTGCAATGATGCAAAAATTTCTGATGTTTTTCAT
>NZ_JAQWGB010000066.1 GCF_029238425.1 Flavicella sp. | reverse complement strand
CATAGAGCTCAATATTATGTACAAGATGAAAAAGGAGCTACCTTCTTAGAAAAAGCTTTGAAGTTTGGAAACAAGTATCAAGAGAGTCAAAATTCCTCTCAAGTTTCTTTGTTTGGAGAGGCCTCTGCTATTACCTTTCCTGAACCCGATATTCCAGGTTGTGATACTTGGGGAACGATGGAGTTGTTGGCGAGAGAAAAGGAGGTAACAGGAATGTATATTTCTGCGCATCCATTGGATGATTTTAAAAATGAAATGCGTTTTTGTAATACAACGCTTTCTGCTTTTAAAGGAGATTTGACAAAATATTTAGGCCATAAATTAAGTATTGGTGCTATCCTGACAGGAGTGGAGCATCGTGTTTCAAAAATGGGGAAAGGATGGGCAACTTTTATCGTAGAAGACTATGGTGATAGCCATGAGTTTAGGGTTTTTGGAAATGAATATTTACAATTCAGACCCTTTTTAACTGAAAATACATTTTTGTATATCAACGCTGTTTTACAACCTGGTTGGACTAATAAGGAAACAGGTGTGCAAGGAGAACCTCGATTGAAGTTTACTAATTTTATGTTGCTGCATGATGTTATGGATGAGAAGTGTGAGAAAATCACGGTTCAATTAAATATGAATGAGGTTACAGAAGAGTATGTTCGTTTTTTACATGAAGTGTTGTCGGATTATTCCATTGCAGGAAAACAAAAATTATCCTTTACCATCAGAGAACAAAAAGAAAAGATTGATTTGACCATGCCAAGCAGAGGGATGAAAATTAATGCCTCTCCTGAGTTTTTTAGTCGTATGGAAAAAGAAAATATTCGATATAAAATTAATTAAGATAGTTTTTAGGGATTGGTTTTTGGTGGTTAGGGGAATAATTAATTTAACCAACTACCAACTACCAACTACCAACTACCAACTACCAACTACCAACACTCAGCTAAATGTCAGGAATTTATATTCACATCCCTTTTTGTAAACAAGCATGTCATTATTGTGATTTTCATTTTTCTACTTCTTTGAAAAATAAAGAGGCTATGTTGGGGGCAATTCAGCAAGAATTGATTCAAAGATCGGATGATTTTAAAAAAGATGTCATCGAGACTATTTATTTTGGTGGAGGAACACCAAGTTTGTTGTCGCAGCAAGAAATTGATGCGCTACTGGAGGTGGTCTACTCTTATTTTGAAGTTGTGAAAACACCAGAAATTACTTTAGAAGCCAATCCGGACGATTTAAATTCTGAAACCATCAAAGAACTAGCTCAATCCAAAGTGAATCGTTTGAGCATTGGTGTGCAATCCTTTTTTGAGGCTGATTTGAAAATGATGAATAGAGCTCACAATGCAAAAGAGGCCAAAACTTGTTTGCAGGAAGCTTCCAAGTATTTTGATAATATTACGGTGGATTTAATTTATGGGATTCCGGGTTTGACAGAAGAAAGGTGGCTAGAAAATATGGAAACTGTATTTAGTTTGGGGATCAATCACATTTCTTGCTATGCTTTGACGGTTGAGGAAAAAACAGCTTTGGCTAGTTTTATCAAAAAGAAAATATATCCTCCTTTAGATGAAGAATTGGCATTGAAGCATTTCAATATGTTAGTGTCAGAAGCAAAAGAGAAAGGATTTGTCCATTATGAAATTTCAAATTTCGGAAAGCCGAATTATTTCTCTAAACATAATACATCTTATTGGAAAGGAGAGCGTTATTTGGGGGTAGGACCTTCGGCACATTCTTATTATGATCAAAAACGTTTTTGGAACGTCGCAAATAATGCGAAATATATAAAAGCATTAGAGAGTGGAGAGTCTTATTTTGAAATGGAAAATTTGTCCATATACGATCGTTTTAACGAGAGTGTTATGATTGGGTTACGAACAATTTATGGAGTAGATTTGCAAAAAATAAAAAAGGATTTTGGGCAGGAATTTTATAATTATCTTTTAAAACATACTGATGTTTTTATAAAAGATGCTATCTTAGAAATAAAAACTGATATTTTGAAGACAACAGAAAAAGGAAAGTTTTTAGCAGATGGAATTGCGTCTCAATTGTTTTTTATTAAAGATTAAATTGTAAGTAAAGACGATTGACTAAGACAAAATGTTTGTTGCTGAATTGTTATGAGATATTTAAAAAAGAACGTACATAGAATAAAAACCGCTCTAAAAAAGGGATTGACACCTCATCAGTTAGCTTTGAGTATATCCTTAGCAGTTATGTTAACGCTTTTTCCTATTTATGGAATTACGATTTTAATTTTCACCTTGATTACAGTTCCGTTACGACTGAACTTGAGTATTATGATTGCCGTGAATTTTTTGATTGAACCCTTGCGGTTTATTTTATTTATCCCTCTCATGAAAATTGGTTTAGAAATTATGGGAGAAACTGTGGTGCCATTTACTTTTGAAACGCTTCAAAGAAGTTTTGATACGAGCTTTTGGAAAACACTTGAGTCGTTTTCTAAAGCTTTTTTACATGCCTTTATTGGGTGGGTTTCTGTTGTGATTCCTATGGCTTGTGTTTTGTATTTTAGTTTGAGGGCTATTTTTACACAAGCTAAAAAAAAGAAAGCAAGCTTAGGATATTAATTTTATATGTTTCATTTTTACCTGAGAATCAAACCGAATTTTTCCAATGAATGTAGAAAGATTAAGAGATTATTGTTTGTCTAAACCACATGTTACTGAAGGTTTTCCTTTTGATGAGGTAACTCTTGTGTTTAAAGTGGCTGGCAAAATGTTTGCATTGACAGGATTGGAGCGGTTGCCTGCTTCGGTAAATTTAAAATGCAATCCAGAGAAATCTCTTGATTTACAGGAATCTTACGAACAGATAAAGCCTGGGTATCACATGAATAAAAAACATTGGATTACCGTTGAATACTCGGATTTACAAGATTCTTTTTTTTATGAATTAGTGGATCATTCTTATGCGTTAGTGGTGAAAAGTTTGACCAAAAAGTTGCGCAATGAACTTAATTTGTAGTAGTTGAAATTATTAACTTAAGTTCTGATTATATTAAGATGTTTTTAATACTTTTAAAACATAATTTAAAAGAGTACGCTTGTGTTTTGGTATCATGAAGATTTAGAAAGGTTGGAGAGAGAAATAGCATCATCTTTGGAGGAAGATCCAAAAATGGTTTTTTATGGGAGTTCTTCATTTACACTTTGGAACGATTTGACAGAGATTTTCAAAGAATACAAACCCATAAATTTAGGTTTTGGAGGTTCTACTTTAGGAGCTTGTACTTGGTTTTTTGACCGTGTATTTGAAAATATTAAAAAACCGGAGGCAATTGTTGTGTATGCAGGAGATAATGATCTAGGGGATAACAGACATCCTGAAGAGGTGGTGTTGTTTTTTGAGAATCTTTTGGCTAAAATAAGAGAGAAGTATGGTAATATTCCTTGTACGTATATTTCAATAAAACCCAGTATTAGCAGATGGTATTTGTCGGATAGTATTCGGTATACAAATAGTAATATCAAAGAGCTTTGTTTAAAGGATGAAAATTTTCATTTTGTAAATATTTATGAAGATATGTTGGACGCCAATGGGTATCCAGACGGGAAGTATTTTGTGGAAGATGGATTGCATTTGAGCAAGAAAGGTTATAGACTTTGGGCTCAAAAAATGAAAGAGAAAAAAGAGATATTCCCAGAAAAAATTAAAGTTAAAATGTGATGTATTAATATTTTTCTTGAAATATGTTATGAAAAGAGAATATCATAAGTGGTATAGTCCTAATTTAGAAAAAGAAATGGAGTTGCTAATATTTGGTCACTCTGGTACCAAAGTTCTTTTTTTTCCTCCAAGAATGGGGCGTTTTTACGATTATGAAAACTGGAATGTTGTAGAATCTTTGTCCGATAAAATAGAAAAAGGGTATTTACAATTATATTGCGTAGACAGTGTAGATTTAGAATCTTTCTATAATAATTTTAGTCACCCAGGATATAGAATATTTAGGCATACACAGTATGAAAAATATATCATTCGAGAAGTAGTTCCGTTAAGCGAAAAAATAAATCCTCATCATCATTTAATTTCTGCAGGTTGCAGTTTAGGGGCGTATCATGCGGTAAATATTGCCATGAGACATCCGCATTTATTTTGCAAGGTTGTAGGAATGAGTGGACGATATGATTTGACCGAATCCAAAGGATATTTCCAAGATTTATTAAGTGGTTATCATGATACTGAAGTCTATTTTAATATGCCAAACCAGTATTTGAAAAATCTTCACGATCCTCAAATTTTGAATGAATTAAGAAGAATGGATATAGTACTGGCTATAGGGAAGGAGGATTTGTTTTTAGCAAGTAATTTTTTACTGAGTGGAATTTTAAAATCTAAAGGCATCAGTCACTCTTTGTATGAATGGGGTGAAGAAGCTCATAAAGCAAGGTATTGGCGAAAAATGGTTAAGATTTATATTTGATGTTTTTTTGCATGAGGGATAGCAATGGCATCCTTTTTATTTTTAACCGGTGGTTGAGCTTGTCGAAATCCTGGTTAAAAATAAAAAGATAGAATGTATAGCCCGACCCGAAGGGGAATGCCCAACAAGTTAACGCGATAATTCAGTAAAATATTTATAGAATAATGGAATGGTTTCGATTCCTTTTAGGAAATTGAAAACTCCGAAATGTTCGTTTGGAGAATGTATGGCATCACTGTCCAATCCAAACCCCATTAGTATAGACTTGCTATTCAATTCGTTTTCAAATAAGGCAACTATGGGAATGCTTCCTCCGGATCTTTGAGGGATTGGAGTTGTGTTAAATGTTTCTTGGTATGCTTTTTTTGCAGCTTGATAGCCTATAGAGTCGATGGGTGTTACATAAGGGTGTCCTCCATGATGTGAGGTCACCTTTACTGAAACAGATTTAGGCGCTAAACTTTTAAAATAACTGGAAAAGAGTTCGGAAATTTGTTCATGATCTTGACCAGGTACCAAACGCATTGAGATTTTTGCATGAGCTTCAGATGGAATGACGGTTTTTGCACCTTCACCAATATATCCGCCCCAAATACCATTCACGTCTAGGGTGGGTCTGATAGAATTTCTTTCATTGGTGGTGTATCCTGTTTCACCCTGTACTTCCTTTATTTCTAGTGCATTTTTATAGTCATTCAATGAAAAGGGAGCTTTGGCCATTTCTTGTCTTTCTTCAGAGGAAAGCTCTTCTACATTGTTATAGAAACCAGGAATGGTGATTTTGTTATCCGAATCCTGAAGCTTTGAAATCATTTGTGTTAAAATATTGATAGGATTGGCTACAGCACCTCCATATAAGCCCGAATGTAAATCTCTATTTGGTCCGGTTACTGTAACTTCCATATAAGATAGTCCTCTCAAACCTGTGGTAATAGAAGGTTGTGAGTTGGAAATCATGCCAGTATCGGAGATTAAAATAATGTCATTTTTAAGTTTATCCGTATGTTCCTTAACAAACCATTCTAAACTTGGAGATCCAATTTCTTCTTCTCCTTCAATCATAAACTTTACATTACAGGGCAATTCATTGTTTTGAATCATGTATTCAAATGCCTTGATGTGCATAAACATCTGACCTTTGTCGTCGCATGCCCCTCTAGCAAAAATAGCTCCTTCCGGATGTATCTCAGTAGTTTTGATAATTGGGTCAAAAGGAGGGGAGGTCCATAGCCCTATCGGGTCTGCAGGTTGCACATCATAATGACCATAGACAAGAATAGTAGGCAATTGAGTGTCTATAATTTTTTCGCCATAAACAACAGGATAACCAGGTGTTTCACAAACTTCCATGTTTTCACAACCTGCTTTTTCAAGTTGTTTTTTTACAAGCTCTGCAGTGTCTAAAACATCTTGGTTGTAGGCCGTATCTGCACTTATAGAAGGAAGTTTTAAAAGATCGAATAATTCAGAGATAAATCTATCTTTTTGGTTATCAATGTATTGTTTTCTGTTTTTCATAGACTCAAAAAAAATGTTTCTCAAAAATAAGAAAAAAGAAGCGAACCGCTTTGAAGTTTACTAGTATTGTGTATATTTGCATTCGCAATTATGCTGCAGGCGTGGTGGAATTGGTAGACACGCTAGACTTAGGATCTAGTGCCGCGAGGTGTGAGAGTTCGAGTCTCTCCGCCTGTACAAATAAAAGCTTCTCTATTTAGAGAAGCTTTTTTAGTTTGTAGTTTTTTAAAAACAGTTTTTTTTCGAGTATCAGACAATTTATAGGGCAATTGTTGATTGTTTGAAAGAACTGACTACCTTCTCATTTCTGTCAGATAATTTTTATTTAAAATAAATGGGTAGTTAGAATATGTTAGTTGATTTTAATGCTTTTTGAAAAATAATAGTCTAAGAACTTAGTTTTTAGATGGCTAAAATTTAAGTTGGATTTCGTGTAAATAAAAAAAACTTTCAAGAAATCTTGAGAGTTTTTTAGTAGCGTGATGCGGAATTGAACCGCTGTCCGCCTAAGGCGGATATGAATCTTCCACTTCAAAGTTTTAAGGATTTGATGAACTCTCTTCCTTTGCCAGATTTTAGAAATTTTTCTCTTTTTAGAGCATCACTTTTAGTGGTGTAAAATTCAAGATGTATTACCTTCCAAGGTCTGTATTTTACAGTAAATCCTTTCGTTCCTAATTTATTATGAGAATAAATTCGATTAATAAGGTTAGATGTGAATCCAGTATAATGGATATTATGTTTTTCTGAAAATAATATGTAGACAACAAATTCCATAATGTTCTAAAAATACAAAACCCCCTAAAATAAATTAGGGGGTTTTTTAGTAGCGTGATGCGGAATTGAACCGCAGACCTCCGGGTTATGAATCCGACGCTCTAACCATCTGAGCTACCACGCCATTTGCGGGTGCAAATATAGAATAAATTTGAGTTACTGCAAGGAAAAAATAAAAAAATATCACCTTTTAAAATTATTTTTTTTTGTTGAAAAAATACCATACATTGTGAGCATAACACTAAGAAATATGAGTAAAATTAAATTTGAATTAGAGTTTCCAATTCATGCTTCACCAACAATGTTGTATCAGTACTTTTCTTCGCCATCTGCGTTGGGAGAATGGTTTGCTGATAATGTAAACTCAAGAGGGCCTATGTATACATTTATATGGGATGGTGCTGAGGAGCAGGCAAAACGTTTGGTTGATAAAACGGATGAAAGAACAAGATATAAATGGATAGAAGATGAGGATCCAGACTCTTATTTTGAGTTTAAAATTCAGATTGATGCGATTACAAAAGATGTTTCTTTGATCGTGACAGATTTTGCTGATGAAGATGAAATGGATGAAGCTAAATTACTTTGGGAAAATCAAATTGGAGATTTAAAATCAACAATCGGAGCCTAAACGAATTTTGATAAAAATATTAACGCTTTGAACTTCTGTTCAAGGCGTTTTTTTTGTTTAAATTTGTCGCTCTAAAAAATAGAATAATGGTTAATTATAACGGTGCACTTATAGAAAAGGAAACTTTTCATTTATCAAAAAACAATAGAGGGTTTGCCTATGGTGATTCTTTGTTTGAAACGATAAGAATTGAGAATGGGGAAATTTACTTTTTAGAAGATCATTATTTTAGATTGATGGCATCTATGCGTATGATACGTATGGAAATACCGATGAAGTTGACATTGGATTATTTGGAAAAACAAATT
>NZ_JAQWGB010000059.1 GCF_029238425.1 Flavicella sp. | reverse complement strand
TTAACTTAACCTCCTTATTGGTTGTTGGCAACCAACTTGACAAACGTAATTCTTGCATTTTGCAAAGATAAGCAAACTAGCGTTTGAAATTACCTCCCAAATTTTTGAATTATTTAGATCGTCTTAGAAAACAAATTATTTTTTGTTCCAGTTCTCTGAAGTAACAAGTCAAAGGCCATACATATATTTCTAACAAAAGGTCTTGCTTTATCTGGAACGCTCAAACCATTCTCTGAAATGATAACCAAACCATCTTTTTCTAACTCTTCCAATCTTTTTAATGTTTCAGGAAGTTCAGGAAATTGCATCGATTTATTGTTCCATGAGGTCTCAAAATGACACATAATATTTAAAATATGCTTTCGAATAATTAAGTCTTCCTCGCTTAATAAATGTCCTTTAAAAACAGGAAACTCACCTTTATGGACCAGTTCTTGATACTCCTTAACCGTTTTTACATTCTGAGCAAAACTATACCAAGAATCTGCTATAGAAGACATCCCCAACCCAACCATCAACTGAGTTTTATTCGCAGAATACCCCATAAAATTCCGATGCAACTTTTTTGTTTCCATGGAGGCAAATAGAGAATCCGTTGTCAGTGCAAAATGATCCATACCTACTTCTTTATAACCACAATCTTCTAACAATTTTTTACCTGACTCATACAAAGAGCGCTTTACTTCATTATCTGGCAAATCTTTTTCATCAAACCCCCTTTGACCTACCCCTTTTACCCAAGGTACATGAGCATAACTATAAAAAGCAATACGATCGGGGCTAAACTCATTTGTTTTATTTATGGTAAATAATACATCTTCGAGTGTTTGAAAAGGCAATCCAAATACCAAATCGTGACTTATAGAAGTATAACCAATCTCCTTGGCCCATTTTGTAACATTCTCTACGTTTTCTGCAGGTTGAATTCTATGAATAGCCTCTTGCACCTTTATATTGTAATCTTGAACACCAAAACTTACTCTTGTAAAACCAAAGTCATACAAAGTTTGCAAGTGTTCTTTTGTAGTGTTATTCGGATGCCCTTCAAAACTATATTCATGTTTCGCGTGTCTTTTTGAAGAGCTGAAAATACCCGATAAAAGTCGATTTAAATTGTGCGGACTAAAAAAAGTTGGTGTGCCTCCTCCAAAATGCAACTCTCTAATAATTGGAGTTTCTTCGAAGAGATCCACATACAATTGCCATTCCTTTAGAAGTGCTTCTATATAAGGATTTTCAACCTCATGTCTTTTTGTAATTCTTTTGTGACAGGCACAAAACGTACACAAACTTTCACAAAACGGGAGATGTATGTACAAACTAATTCCTTCAGAACTATTGGACTCCTCAAAAGATAATTTTGCAGTTCTTTTCCACTCCTTCAAAAGAATCCCCTTCTTATTCCAAAACGGAACGGTAGGGTAACTGGTATATCTAGGTCCTGGAATATTGTATTTTCTTATTAAAAGATCGCTCATAGAATTGTTTTACAAGGGCAAAATTAAACATGACCCCTAAAAATATTGATGACAAATATCACTTTATTTGTTTAGTAACATTGAAAAATTCACTAATTTAAGGCAAGATTTACTAAACATTAAAATGAATCGCTATGACTTTACTCATAAAACAACTTATGCTCTCTGGTTTAATTGTTTGCTTGTTCTCTTGCAAAGACACAAAACCCAAAAAAAACAAAAACTACATCTCTAACAAAGTAAGTGCTACTTCACAAACACTCCATAATAACATCAGTGAATATAAATTAATAACAAATTTAGACCACCATCAGATGGCAAAAGAGGCAGGTGTTTATACTCCACCTTCCATCGCTACTATTTTTTCATCTTCCGAAATAAATACTGCTTTGATAAAAGAAAATCAGTTAGTTGCTCTTGATTTACCTTTTAAAATCCTTTGTTATGCTGAGAAGGACACAACTGGTGTAAATATCGCATATACCTCAGGTGATTTTATTTCAAAACGTCATGAAATCCCTTTAAATCATCTCAAAGGATACAACCAGGCCATGAATCAAACTCTAGCCCAATTACCTACCAATTTAATTTCCAATACAAACACAAAAGACATCTCTAAAAACTTTGGAATCGTAACTCTGAAATCCGATTTCAACTTTGAAACAACGGTCACCAATTTAAAAAATATTGTCATGTCACAAAATGACACTCAGTGGTTTGCCGATATCGATTTTCAAAAGGAAGCTAAAGATTTGAATATTGACATCAGACCGACTAAATTATTGCTTTTTGGAGGGCCTGCTCCTGGAGGAAAAGCGATGGTAACCACTCCTAAAATTGGATTGGATGCGTTTTGTCAAAAACTTTTGGTATACGAAGGTTCCGACAAGCATATTTTCATCTGTTATAACGATATTGTTGCTTTTTCGGAATTGTATTACAACACATCTACAAAACCTCAGCATTTCATTAATAAAAGGCTAAAAGCAACCTTTAGCAAAGCTATTCACAAAGAATAAAATATCCTCTATTATAAAACACGGTTATTCTTTAACTAATTTGTTATAATTAAATTGTAAATTTAGTCCCTGAACGGAATTACTTCCGTTCCTATGAATTCGCTCAAACCAAACAACATGACCTCATTATCTTTGAATAATATTCAAAAAGAAATGACTGACAATCATTTATATCTTAATCTAACTGAAGTACAAATTTCTCAACTTAAATCTCAAGGCTGTTCCTCTAAGTGTTGGGACACAGTTTGGATTACTGAAAAAACTGACCTTTCAAAAATACAACAGGTTACCTTTAGTAGTGATGTAAAAATTGGAGCTATCAGTGGTGAAAATACGGCTTTTGGAGGAGTTGTTAGAGATAATGGAATTTACAATGCGCATTTGCACAATTGTAATATAGGCGACAATCCTTTTATAAAAAACGTTGAGAATTATATTGCAAACTATATCATTGGCGCTAATGTGATCATTGAAAATGTAGGACATATTGCCGTGAATGAAACCTCTACTTTCGGAAATGGAACGATTGTAGAAACCATCAACGAAGGAGGTGGTAGAGAAATACCTATTTACGACGACCTATCTGCTCAGATAGCATACATACTTGCTTTATACAGACACAGAGATGACCTAATCGACAATCTAAAGGAAATGATTAGTGACTATACCAGCTCTATTGAATCTAATATTGGTACTATAAAAGACAATGTTAGAATCCTAAATTGTAAAGCCATTAAAAACACCAACATAGGAGAAAATGCAAAACTGGAAGGTGTCGCAAGTTTGAAGAATGGAAGTATCAATTCTTATCAAGACGCACCGGTTTACGTTGGATCAGAGGTAATGGCAGAGAATTTTATCATTTCAAGTAATAGCTCTGTGGATAACGCTACGATCATTTCTAATTGCTTTGTTGGACAAGGTTGTATCTTGGACAAACATTATTCTGCAGAACACTCATTATTTTTTGCAAATAGCCAAGGATTTAATGGTGAAGCCTGTTCTATTTTTGCAGGTCCTTATACGGTTACGCATCATAAATCCACTTTACTGATTGCTGGAATGTTTTCATTTATGAATGCCGGTAGTGGATCCAACCAAAGTAATCACATGTATAAATTAGGTCCAATTCATCAAGGTATTCTGGAAAGAGGAGCTAAAACAACCAGTAATTCCTACATTTTATGGCCTTCTAAAGTGGGAGCTTTTACGTTGGTTTCTGGTAGACATTATAAAAACGTAGACTCTTCAAACCTTCCTTTTTCTTATTTGATTGAATCTAAGAATGACAGTATTCTAATTCCGGGAATCAATTTAAGAAGTGTCGGAACAGTAAGAGATGCTCAAAAATGGCCAAAACGTGACACTCGTAACGAGAACCACAGAATAGATATCATTAATTTTAATCTATTAAGTCCATTTACAATTCACAAAGTTGATGGTGGATTAAAGATTTTGAAAGATCTTGAATCCCTATCAGGAAGTAGTGCTAAGGAATACAATTATGCCGGCATGAAAATAAAAGCGAGTTCTTTGAAAAAAGGAATCAATATTTATACTATTGTCATCAACAAATTTCTTGGAAACTCGATCATTAGTAGAATCCAAAACAATACTATCCAGAACAAAGAAGAACTTATTGCAATTCTTCAACCAAACTCTACCATTGGGAAAGGAAAATGGTTGGATGTAAGTGGAATGATTTGTCCTATTGAATCTTTAGATTCATTTCTAAACAATATAGAAAACAAATCAATTGATAGTCTTGATAAGGCACAGAAAGCACTTGAAGAAATTCACAACAACTATTACGAATATGAATGGAATTGGGCGAGTACCCTCTTAGAAAAACATTTCAAAGTTGAATTGGACAAAATAACTCCAGAAAATGTAATTGATATTGTAAAACAATGGATCAACTCTGTTGTTGAACTTGACAATTTATTATACGAAGATGCGAAAAAAGAATTCTCTTTATCAACGCAAGTTGGTTTTGGAGTAGATGGAAATCTTAAGGAAAGAGCCAAAGATTTTGCCAGCGTACGTGGTGATTTTAAAAGCAACTCCACAGTAAAAGAAATTCTAAATCATGTCGATAAGAAAACGAAATTATCGAACGATATTATACAACAACTTCAAAAATTAGCATAAAAAAAGGGACTACAATTTGTAGTCCCTTTTTAATTTTTATTTTAACTAGTACATCGACCAAGACTTAATAATCTTACCAAAATAACCATCTTCGGTATCACTATAAAATCTAACCCATGAATTTAAACTATCGTACCTATAAGACCTTAAAGTCGATCCTTCGGTGCTACTCTTAGAGTTCGGCTGTCCAAGCTCATCGATTACACTATTCATCGTTGAGCTATTAACTCTCCATCCATGTGGTAAATCATATGGATAATCAATATATGGAACATTACCATTTTCAGTTATAACATAGTAGTTTGAACTATACAAAGAAATGTAAAAAACTACATCCGTACTTTTAACGACTCCAAAACTGATTCCTTTAGAAGGGTAAGACCAAAATTCATATGGGTTTCCATCCGTCGCACTCACTAATAGAGGCTCACCCAACAATTTAGTGATCTTTTCAGCCTTATCAACATCAATCTTAATTCCTTCAATTACCTTTCCATCCTGAACTCCATGTTTATAAAAACCAACATTGACCGTTTTCACATCATCAGAATAATTTCCTTCCGCATCTTTTAATGCTACATATACTTTCCCGTAAACAGATTCGTCAGCACTGATTTCATATCGTCCATTAGCGATTCTTTCAAATTTAATTTGAGAAGACTTATTCGATGTAATTTCAACATCAGAGTAACCAGAAGCATCAATCGTTAATTCAATCGTCTCGTCCGTAAAAGTCATCTCTTTTGAAACTTCTATTCCACTAAAAATCATTGGATCCAGCTCCTCTCCACTATCTTCAGAACAAGATGCAAACACAAGCACAGCTACAAGCCATGCAGCTAATAATTTTAATTTTTTCATACAATTTAATAGGTTTAAGTTAAGCGAACACTAAAGTCATTTCAAAAAAAACGATAGCATTCAATTTTATTAAATGTAAATATAACGCTTAACGAAACAACCTACAAAATATTTTCCCATATTATGATATATGGGACTTTTCGAAAATACATTCAAAAAAACCTTTTATTGCATGGGTGAAAATAATTTACTATCTCCCCAACTAACCACTTAAAACCATACTTATGATTAAAAAAATTACTTTTTTCATTATCACGATAATTAGCGGATTCCTATCGGCTCAAACACCATCACTATCTGCTTCGCCTGGTGTAGGAGGATCGATAACACAAACAGTTAACCCTTCTAAAGGTTAACTGTTATAAAACGACAACTAACAAAACCACCATAATACTCAGACTATAATGGAATATTTATGGTGATCCTAGTTCCTTCACCAATGGTAGAGTTTATAAACAAACGACCATTTACATAATTAACACGCTCACGCATAAAAAACAAGCCCATTCCTAAACCTTTTTCAGAATTGATCATCTGATTGGTATCAAAACCATTTCCATTATCATCAATCATGATACTCAAAAGATCTTTGGTATGTGTTACAGAAACTAAAACATAGGTAGAATCAGCATATTTCAATGCGTTATTTGTTGCTTCTTGTGCAACCCTATATAGGTTCGTTTCGGTCAAGGAATCAAAGCGTTCATTAAAATCAGTCTTATTTTCAAATAATATATTTTTACCTGAAAGCTTAGATATTTCCTGAGTCATTTTACGCAAAGCAGGAGCAATCCCATGATCAATTAATTCTGGAGGAGTCAAACTAAAAGTTACCGCTCTGACATCTTTAATCAACTGTCCAAACACAATCTTTAAATCAGCTAATTTCTCTTCTGCCTTTTCAGGATTCTCCAAGTTAATGGACTCTACACTAAACTTCAATGCCGTCAGTATCTGACCAATTCCGTCATGTATATCTTTCGCAATCCTCTTTCTTTCTCCTTCTTGTGCTTCAACAATCTGACTGGCTTGATCTTTTTGAAGCTGCACCTTACTTTCGTAGTCTTCTTGCTTTATTCTATCTATTTCCTCTTGTGTCTCCTTTCTTTCAGTAATATCATTTCCAAGAATAAATAAACTTTGCTTTCCATGTGATCTATTCATAGGAATCACAGAAATCTCCATCCATAAAATCTCTCCTGTTTTAGAAGTAAGCTCCACCTCACCCATCCAACTTTTCTGACGAGTCGTTAAAAAAACATCTTTTAATTTTTGTTGTTGTCCTTCCTTTTGAGTCAACAACAATTCAATAGAACCACGAATATCATTTTTTTCCAATTTTAATAAATCAGAAAACTTTTTACTCATATAAAGTACAGTACCATCCAATTTGGTACTGGCAAATAGAGCTGCATTATCTACCACAAAATTCAAACTTTCAAGTTCTTGATAAGCAATTTCTTTCAATTCATATTGCTCTTTCAACTCAGCAATTTGCTCTTTGTTATAAATATTGGACTTGACAAGAATTTGAATAATTTTTTGAAAATACTGTTTGATAAACACAAGAATAATCAACACAAAAAATAACACAGCCAATAGGGACAATGAAAATTCTACTTGAAAAAAATTCAAGAGCATGTACAGAAACACCGGCAATCCTGCCAATAAAAGAAAAGACCTTATCAAAAGTCTTTTTAAAAGTAAAGGGATATTTGTGTATTCAATTTTATTCTTCTGCATTTTGCAAAAGTATAAAAAAAGAACACAACTCTATTTAT
This sequence comes from Flavicella sp., assembly GCF_029238425.1. Taxonomy (GTDB): domain Bacteria; phylum Bacteroidota; class Bacteroidia; order Flavobacteriales; family Flavobacteriaceae; genus Flavicella. Next base: position 27,098 of record NZ_JAQWGB010000059.1, on the reverse strand, counting down.
GTTACTACTAATTGAAGAACTACTTATAAACCAAGTGCTTTTTTTACTAGCGATAAACCTAGATCAGAATAGGTTAATTGTAGTGCAGCATCATGTCCTTTTTCCGACATTTTTTTCCAAGTTTTCTGAATTATATCAACAATTTTCTCTTCAGAATGTTTTTCTATGAATGGATCAAAATAAAACTGTAAAAACACCAAACAAATAACATCTTCTATTGTTTGAGTGTCTTCATTTCTTTTCAATTGTTTTTTCTGTAACAAAAAAGAAACTTTCTCCTGTACATCTTTATCATAGCCTACAGATGCTAAAATTTCTGAAGCCTTTTGTGCATGAAATTTTTTCAATTCCGTTCTCCACTTCAAATAACCCGGTCTATTCATTTCATAAGAATCTCTAGGAATCTCCCAGCGACAAATATGCTGACAACGTGCTGCCAATTGCACCTCTTCTGAAGCTTCAGCATCAAACCCTTCTAACATGGCAGTCATTCGCTCTCCATACAAAACTTCTTTAGGATATTCTTTTCCTTCCCAAGTTTCTTTGTTCGGATCTTCACTATTTGCTAAATCAAATAATTTTATTGCTTCTTGAAATTGTGCTGTTGCCATAGTTCTAAAAATTGAAAAGATCCAACACATGGGTGCTGAATCTTTTACAAAAATAAAATTAATTTAGATCTTATTGGTGTTTTAAAACAAAAAATCTTAGGCTAATTATCTATTCAGAAAATCCTAAATACACAAATCCATCTTCAACTTTCACAGGATAAACTGCAATCGCGTCTAAATCGCCATTTAAATTCTCTCCATTATCCAAAGAGAATGTTTTTTTATGCAAAGGACAAGCTACTTTAGGCGTCCCACAGTCGTCTCCAATCATCCCTCTAGAAAGTACCATTTCCATTTTATGAGGACATAAATTTTGACAAGCATACCATTTACTTTCTCTTGTGAAATTAAATACGGCAATTTGCTTATCCTTGTATTTTACGCAGGCACCTCCATTTTCAGGAAATTTAGATACTGGAGCTGCTTTAAACCAAACTTTTACTTCATCAACGTTAGTTGTAAAATACTTTTCTAATACTGCTGACATAATTTTTATTTTTTACCCCTATTTGGGATTAATTACTTTATACTCTTTAATACATTCTTTGACTCTGCTCTATAAGAGGATCACAATTCAAAAACAACCTAAATTATCAAAAGATTGCTTTTGAATTATTGTGCTCCTCCATTCATAGAAATCAAACTATCTTTATGCATTCCACAATTCAGGCATTTTTTGCTCTCTTAGAGGAACGAAATTTAAATTTTCGTCAATTTCCTCAGAGTTTACAAAATGACTATACCTATTTTGTATTTCAATATTTTCTATGGCTTGTTTCCACTCACATTTATAAGTATCAATCAAACCTGCCATTTCTTTATCTAAATCTTCACAGATTCCTAAACTATCGTTGATAACGACATCTTTTAGGTATTCTATTCCTCCTTCTAATTTATCCAACCAAGCAGCAGTTCTTTGCAACGGCAATGCTGTTTTGATGTAAAACATTAAGAATCTATCTACATATTTCACAACCGTTTCATTGTCGATTTTTTCAGCCAACAACTCAGCATGTTTAGGATTTGCTCCTCCATTACCTGCAACATATAAATTCCAACCACCTTCAACAGCGATCATTCCAAAATCTTTACAACGGGCTTCTGCACATTCACGGATACACCCTGAAACTCCTCCTTTAAATTTGTGAGGAGAACGGATTCCTTTGTATCTATTTTCTACTTCAATAGCAAAACTCACACTCTCATCCATTCCGTAACGACACCAAGTAGATCCTACACAACTTTTTACAGTTCTTAAAGACTTCCCGTACGCATGTCCACTTTCAAAACCTTCATCAATTAGGTCTTTCCAAATTTTTGGCAACTCATCTAAACGAGCTCCAAACATGTCAATACGTTGCCCCCCTGTAATTTTTGTATACAAGTCATATTTCTTAGCAATTTCCCCTAATACGATTAACTGTTGCGGTGTGATTTCTCCACCCGCTACACGAGGAACAACGGAATAAGTACCATTTCTTTGAATATTTGCCAAAAATCTATCATTTGAATCCTGAATAGTTTCTTGTTCATTTGCTGTTTCATTATAGATACTTGCAAATAAGGAAGCCAATGCAGGCTTACAAATCTCACAACCATTTCCTTTTCCATGTGAATCTAACATCTCATCGTAAGATTTGATTCCCTTCATAGTAATTATATCAAACAACTCTTGTCTTGAATAATCAAAATGCTCACATATATTTTGCTTCACTGTTTTACCAGAAGCTTTCAAAGTTTCATCAAGAATATCTTGCACCATTGGTTTACAACCTCCACAACCTGTTGTCACTTTCGTATCCGCAGCCAATCCTTTTAAAGTATCTACTCCTTCTTCAATTTTACAACAAATAGCTCCTTTCGTAACCGACTCACAAGAACAAACCACCGCTTCATCTGGTAAATCTAAAACAGACCCCATGCTTACTCCTTCTCCACCTCTAGAACCTAATATTAAATCCTCTGGGTTTTCCGGAATAGCCAATCCGTTTAAAAATATTTGATGCAACATATTATAATCACTTGCATCTCCAACCAAAATACCTCCTAACAATGATTTCCCATCCTTAGACACATTGATTGTTTTGTATATTCCTTGGAATTTATTTTCGTATACGATACTAATCCCTTCCTTGCTTTCATTTAATGCATCTCCAAAACTTGCTACATCAATACCACTCAACTTTAATTTTGTTGACATATCAATAGACGTTGGCATTGAAGCTTCTATCTCTCCCAAGATCTGATCCACAGCTACACCAGCCATATCATATCCAGGAGCCACCAAACCATAAATCATTTGGTTCAATAAAGCACATTCTCCAATAGCATAAATATTATCATCAGAAGTTTTCATATCGTTGGTCACAAGAATCCCTCCTCTTGTTCCCACTTCCAATCCACATGTTTTTGCCAATTCATCTCTTGGACGAATACCAGCAGAAACTAATAACATATCCACAGGCAAAGTTTCATCTTTAGAAAACTTCATTCCTGTAATTGCTCCGTCTCCTTCAATATTTTGGGTTCCTTTATTTAAAAGAATACCAATTCCTAAATCCTCCAATTTCCCTTGAAGTACTTTACTAGCATCATTATCTAACTGTCTTGGCATCAATCTAGGCGCAAATTCAACTACAGAAACATCAAGTCCCATATCAATAATTGCCTTACCTGCTTCCAATCCAAGAAGTCCACCACCCAAAATAGCAGCTTTACCATCAGGCTTTTGTTTTTTTATTTCCTCAACATAAGCCATTGTTGCATCCAAATCCTCAATGGTTCTGTACACAAAAACCCCATCTTTCTCCACACCAGGAATTGGCGGAACAAAGGCAGAAGACCCTGTTGCTAAAATGATATAATCATAAGAATACTCCTTATCACTAATCGTAGTTATTGTTTTATTCGTTCTATGAATATCTGTTACACGTTCGTTTGTGATCAACTCGATTCCATTCTCTTCATACCAAGATCTTGGAGCCATACTCAAACGTTCTGCATTTTGATCTGCAAAATATTCACTCAAGTGCACTCTATCATATGCCGGTCTAGGCTCTTCTCCGAATACTATCAATTTGAATTCAGTTAGATCTGCTTTCGCCACAAATTTTTCGCAAAATTTGTACCCTACCATACCGTTACCTATAACTAAAATCGTTTTCATATTCTATGTGTTTATTATTAACACAGCAAAACTACGTAAAATTACGTAACCATACGTAGTTTAAACCATTAATTTTACGTAAGAAACTAAATTATTCATTGTTCTTAATTTATGTATTGAGATTTTATCAAATCAACATAAAACAGGTTTCAATATTGTATAATGCATAGTTTAAACCTACTTAATCGCAGCTTTGGTCGTCAGCATAAAATAATCACAAGAAAACAAAACACCAAACAACAAGAGACTCCCCTATTCTCAAAAACTTTCTAACCAAACGAATAACAAAAAAAATTAAACTTCAAAAAAAAGCATTTTTAGATTACAAAAAATTAAAAATCCATATTAAATAAACATTATTTTAAATTTAAGAAAACAGACACCCAGGTCCTGACTCTAACCTTGAAACAAATGAAAAGTATAAAATGATAAACCAACCCTTCACCCCCAAAAACATCAATAACCTAAAAAAACCTCATAAAAGCAACAATCTGTTTTTTTACTGACTTATTTCCATAGTTAAGGACATAAAAAACATTCTTTTTCACAACATATTAAGTATTAATACGTAGTTTGTTAATTATTTTACGTAATTTTGTGACCAACAACACAAAACACAGCAATTATGTCAGACTGTATCACATGCGAAAACACAGATTGTTTAATCAAAAAAAACATAAAAAACCCAAATATTGAAAAATACTTGGTAGAAAAACACAATATCAAGTGTAAAAAATCGCAACAATTTATCATGGAGGGAGCTCCTGCTCATGGACTATTCTTTGTTAGAAAAGGACAAGTTAAGGTTGTAAAAACAGGTATTTACGGGAGAGAACAAATTGTAAGATTTGCTCATGATGGTGAAATAATTGGTCATAGAGGTTTTGGTAGCGGAAAAAATTACCCAATTGGAGCTTTGGCAATTAAGGAAACACATTTATGTAATTTCACCAATGAAATTTTGATGAAAATGCTTCATGAAATTCCAGACCTAACATTTGATTTGATGCTTTTCTATTCTGAGGAACTTAACAGATCTGAAACGAAAGTTAGAAAATTTGCCCAAATGACCGTGAGAGAAAAAGTAATAGACTCTTTTCTATATATCAACAGAAAGTTTGGACAATCTGAAGACGGGTATTTTAATATTCAATTGCCTAGAAAAGATTTTGCAGATTTCGCAGGAACTACGGAAGAACAAGTTATTAGAATCATTTCATCTTTAAAAAAGGAAAAACTTGTCATTTCAAAAGGCAAGAAACTTGGGATCGCAGATTTAGAGTTACTAAAAAAAGAAATATCTGAACACAATTATTTCTTAGATAGCTGAACTTAAAAAACAAACATATCAAACACCTCCTTTATCATTTTTTAAAGGAGGTGTTTTTATTTAAAAATCCTTTGAAATAATATCACCCTAGGTTTACCTAATCATTTAGAATAATAAATACATTTGCTGTAAAAAAAGTATTGCAAACCAAAATGGTGCATTTCTCCGTGTATTTAAATAATTCTTACTATTTTACATTAGTTTTTCAAAAGAAAACAACCTAACAACAAACTCTGATTCACAATCAGTTACAAAATAAAGCGCCCTAACAATGATGCAAAAAATAAAAAACATTACCCTTCTTACTTCACTTATAGTAATCCTTTCAGGATGTAAATCCAGTGTAGAGGTGATCAACGCATGGAAATCAGACAAACTAAACACCATTGTTGATCAAAATATTTTGGTGATTACTAGAACTGAAGACAATAAAAAAAGAGGGGCCTTTGAAGAACAAATGGTAGCTCATTTAAAGAAAAATAAAATCAAGGCAAGTACAAGTTACATGAAAATACCAATTTTCAATGACCAGAGAGAATACACAGATGAAGAGAGAAAGGAGCTTGTTGCGAATATAAAAGAACTTGGATTCAATGCCATCATCCTAACCAGTGTTAAAAAAAGAAGTGAAAAAACAGTAACTACTGAACACGGTGGATACTACACAGGAGGAAGTTATAGTTCACTATACCCACAATATTATGGTGGATTTTACGGATACTACAATCACCCTTACTCACATCCAACATATCAAAGTTATGTCCCAAGCGAAACCTATACAGACATTAGAAAATCGTTTGTTTTGGAAACTGTAATTTTTAATTTGGAACTCGCCTCAACAGAACAACTTGTAGCTGTGGTAACTTCCGCCGTAGACGATCCTGAAACCGTATATACTGCTGCAGAGGAATATGTAAAAGAAATAGCAAAAGCATTAAAATAAAATATCATGAACAAATCACACATCTACATTCTAATTCTAGCGATCTCATTATTCAGCACTAAAAACTTCAAGGCTTTAGCACAAACAGAAGAGACAACAAAAACGGAAGCAGCAACTGTTGACTACCCTACATTACCTGTCGGAACAATCATTTTTGTAAAAGCTACTAAAGACATCTATGCTAAAAACTTTCAAGCAGGGGATCATTTTTTCGTAGAATTGGATAGAGATGTTACCTCAAAAGGAAAAGTCTTAATCCCAAAGGGAACTTTGGTTCAAATGGAAGTGCTTATTTCAGAAAACACAAAAAGACGTGGTAGCAAGTTTGCTATTACTATTGGTGGTTTTATTGTTGACAATTATGTTCAGAAATGCAAAACAGAAGGAAAACAAGTAGAAACCGAAGGAAATGGTAGAAACACAATGCGAAAAGCAGCTATCGGCGCTGGTGTTGGTGCAGCCTTTGATGGTGGTGAAGGTGCCGGGAAAGGTGCTGCCGTTGGTGCTGCCGTTGGAATGTTAAAACCGGGTACGGTAATTTATTTTCCTAAAGGGACTGAAGGTACTTTTCAATTAGCTGAACCACTTGTTGTAAATTGGCTGTAATTTTTTAAACCGCATGAAAAAACTTAAGGTTCTTTTTTTATTACTCCTATTTAGCAATGCTATGCATTCACAGGTATTGTTGAGTTTAATTTTTGGTGATAAATTGAATTCCGAAGGTTTGGAATTCGGACTAGAGGGAGGAGTAAACTGGGCCAATATTTCAAATTTAAACAATGATGGCAGCGTAAGAAATTACAATCTTGGTTTTTATTTTGACATTACCTTAAAAGAAAGATTACACTTAGATACAGGTGTACTCGTTAAATCAACTTTAGGAGCAAATAATTTAAGCTCAGAAGATTTAACTTTTTTAGAGATCCCTACAGAATCTGAACCAGGTAGCTACAAACAAGAACTAAGTTATTTTATAGTTCCGGTATTATTAAAATACAGTCTTAAAAATAGAATTTATTTTGAAGGAGGGCCACAGATTGGCTGGATGCGAAAAGGCTTTGTAGAATTTAATTATGATGATGGTAATGAAGAAATCAGAATTAGACATTCAAATTCAGATGCGATCAATAAAATTGATGCAGGAATAACATTGGGAACAGGTTATCGACTAATGAAAAATGACGGCATGACAATTGGAGTTAAATACTATTTTGGTATGGTTGACGTTTATAAGAACCGAACCGGAACCAAAAACAACAGTTTATTCTTAAAACTAAATGTTCCAATTGGAGCAAATGCCGCTAAGAAAAAGAGAGAAGAAAAAGAAAATAAAATGAATGAATAACATCATAAGTATTTTCATTAAAATATAGATTTAATTAATTACAGAAACACCCAAAATAAATAAACAATGAAAAAAACAATTCAATTTTTAGGATTCATTTGTGCACTAGTACTTCTGAATTCCTGTTACAAGTCACCAGACCTTGGTGGACTTTCTTCTGAGCTTGTAGTTGCTACAGACGTAGATTTAGAAGTAGATTTCGCTAATTTTGACACATACTATTTATCAGATACTATTTTTATTGTCACAAATAGCATCTTGGATGATAGTATTATGGTTGCAACACCAAGCAATTCTCCACATTACAATGTTGCCGCAGTACAAATTATTCAAGAAACTGAAAACAACATGAGTGACAGAGGGTACGCTAGAACTATAACGCCCTCTGATGTAAATGATGGAACTGCTGAAATCGCCCTTGCAACGGCTATTATTCGAGTAACTAACACCGGTCAAACCTGCTGGGGTTGGTGGGGTGGTTACCCAGGATACTGGCCTCCATGGGGATGGGGAGGTGGTGGATATTACTACCCATACTGCTCTTATTACAAATTTGACACAGGTACTTTGAGTATTGAAATTGGAGATTTAACCAATCCTGATAATGTAGGTAGAATTCCTAGCGCATGGAATGCTGCTATGTTCGGTGTATTAAGTACATATGACACTACCAATATAGAAAGAGCTGTACGAGGAGTAGAACAAGCATTTGATCAATCTCCATATATCCAAAACAATTAAAACCTACTGACATGAAAAAAATTATAATTCTTTTAGTGTTTGGTATGGGACATTTCATACAAGCACAAACACCAACAACGACAACCGTAACTTCTCCTTGGCCTTCTGATGGTCCAAGTCCAGATAGAGAAATTTACACCTATACTATGACTGCAGAAGATCAGTTTGTATTGAACTGGGAAATGGCTATTCCTTCTGGAAATGACTTCTTAGGACAAAACAGTTATAGCGGTGGTAGATTTGATTACAAACATTTTGTAGATGGTGGAAATTTAGCCATCGGAGCTTCCTTAGGATGGAACTCTTTCAATGAATATTACGGACCTAAAGTATATGAAAGACCTGATGGTAGTGGAGCGGTACATACCGACATGGTAAGACATATTTACACTTTACCTATGGCTATTAATGGTTACTACTTTCTATACAAAAGAAACATCAAACCTTATATAGGTCTAGGATTGGGAACTGTATATTCTGAACAAGATGCTTACTTTAATATTTATGTTGTTAGTGAAAGTAACTGGGGATTCTTAGTAAAACCAGAAATAGGATTGCAATTAGAAGTGAATGAAACTTTCGGTATTGCTACTTATGCTACCTATAACTATTCGACAAATAAAAACGACTACTTTAATATAGATCACCTTGCAAGCATCAACATTGGAGCTGGTTTATACTGGGAGTGGTAATAATTTTAGAAAACTCATATGAATAAGAAAAATTTATTCTTTTCAACAATCTTAATATTACTTGTGCAAATCTCTTTTGCACAAGTAATTCAAGAAGAACAACCTTCAAAAGAAAGATGGAACCTCGTTTCGAGTGAGGGTACCGTTACAAAAATCAATAAGGAAACTAGAGAGCTTACCTTAATGGGGCCTGAGGGAGACTTGAATACCATCAAAGCAGGAGAACAAATCAAACGATTTGATGAAATCTCGGTAGATGATAAAATCAGTTTTGACTATTGGACCTATATCAAGGCAGAGTTTAGAGAACCTACTTTAGCTGAACGTGCAGCACCGTTGCAAATAATTTCTGAAGCGGGTAAAGCACCCGAAGGTGTAGACCCAGGTGCTCTTGTGGGGGCAGTTGCAAAAGCAATTGTTACTATCGAAGTTTTAAACAGGCCTTATATGCTAGCAACCGTTAGAGGTCCGGGTGGAAACTTTATGACAATCCCTGTACAAGATTCTAAAATATTAGAAAAGGTGCGCATTGGTCAAGAATTTATTTTAACCTATGCAGAGGCAATCGCCGTTTCCTTGAAAAAAATAGATTCTAAATAAGAAAAAGATGAGTTTTGTTCAAAAATTAAAAAAAGAAATCATTGAGATTCTTTTAGTCACGGCTTATTTTCTTTTGTGCTTTGGAGTTTTAATTCTCATTAAAAAACTTACCCTGGCGCAAGTAGAGGTCGAATTCTATGGATTTTCTGCTGCTTTAGTAGGAGCCTTAGTCATGAGTAAAGTTGTGATTCTTCTTGATAAAACTCCTCTTGGAAAGATGTACGTTCGTCAAGCCTTGTATAAAAATGTATTGTTCAAATCCATTATCTATACTTTGGTATTGACTTTTGTCCTTTTTATAGAGAACCTTATTCACACATTACTAGAAGGCAATAATTTTATGGAAGCCATAAAATCCATACATGAACATAGAGACCCTATGCAATTTAGATTAATTTTAATTGCCTCATTTTTTTCTCTTGGTAGTTACAATGTAATTATCGCTATAAGAGATTCTATGGAAAAAGGAGCGCTTACAAAGCTATTTTTTAAAACAAAAGAAAATCAATAAACAATAATAAAAAAACGAAATCATGAAAAAAATCTGTACACTAATTATCGCTTGTATTTTATCTCCATTAGCTATGCTTGCACAACAAGACACTAATGACACCGACTTTTTCCAAGCTTTATTTGGAGTGGATAAACTTACAATCGTAAAAGATTTTATCACTGTTGATTCTGAAAACAAAGATGCTTTTTGGGAAATATACAAAGCTTACGAAGCGGACAGAAAAGAATTACGTTCTGAAAGAATTGCTTTGATCACTGACTATGCTGAAAACTATACAAGTCTATCAAATGATAAAATTGAAGAACTTTGTAAAAGAAGTTTAAAGCAAAGCAAAAACAACGCTAAAAATATTGAAAAATATTTCAAGAAATTGAAAAAAGCAGGTGGACCAAGAGCCGCTGCACAGTTTTTACAAATTGAAAACTACTTCTTAAGTTTATCTAAAACTGCGGTATACGAAAACGTTCCGTTTATTGGTGAACTTGACAAAGTAGAATAATCATTTCTAATCTAATATTATGAAAAAATCAATTCTATTCAAATCACTATGCATCATGGTGATTGCATTGATATCAGAAACAACTCAGGCTCAAACTGTAGAACTGACTGCGTCATACGGTTACCAATTTGGTTCAAAATCAAACTATGGATACAACAATTATGTAAAAATCAATGAGAGCGATCAATTTGGTTTTACATTAGGTGTTGATATGTTCCAAGGGGTTATGACTGAAGTTAGTTATACACGTCACTCATCGAGCATCACTCGAAGAGAAAATGGTCAAACGGATCGTCTTACAGATCTATATATGGATTGGATTACTATTGGTGCCTCTAAATACATCACCAAAGACAAATTGCGACCATTTATTGGAGGTGGTATCGGAGCTGCTATTTTTAATTCTGAAAATGCAAATGAATACATTTTTGATTATCCTATTGACACTAAATGGTATCTAGCTGGTACCATCAAAGCAGGTGTAAATTATATGTTTAATGAACAATGGGGTTTAAACGTACAAGGTAACTTAATGATTCCTATCCAATGGGGAGGAGTTTATTTTGGAACCGGTGGTGCTGGAGTTTCAGGTTCAAGTAACATCTTAATCGGTGGATTTAGCGGTGGATTAGTATACAGACTTAAATAAACATTATGAAAAAATTTGTCATTCTACTTTTTGTATGTTCAAGCTTCTTGCTTCAAGCGCAAGAGAATAGCTTGACATGGCCTCGTGTAATTAAAGCAGGTAACTATAAAATTACTTTATACCAACCTCAATACGAAACCCTTGAAGAGAACATGCTAAAAGGTAGAATGGCAATTTCAGTAAAAACAAAAGAAGACAAACTTTTGTTTGGTGCCATGTGGTTTGATGCTAGATTAAGTACAGACCTTGAAACAAGAATGGCAAGCTTAGAATCCATTGATATTCTAAAAATTAAATTCCCAGATATTGAAAATGATGACAATATTGAGGTTTTAAAAGAAGTTTTACTAGAAGACCTTGAAAAAATCAACATTGATATTTCCATTGACAAACTTATTGCTAGTCTAGAAACAGTTTCTGAAGAAAAAGAAATCTCGGAAAATTTAGACAACTCCCCTCCTAAAATATATTTTCGTCAGGAACCTACTGTTCTAGTAAGTATCGACGGAGAACCAAAATTCAAAACGGTGGATGGTAAAAAAATAGAGTACATTGTAAATACTCCGTTTTTTATCGTTAAAAAAAAGAATACCTTTTATCTTAAAGGAGATCATTTTTGGTACAAAACTGAAGATTTATACTCCAATGAATGGAAAACAACAAAATCAGTTCCATCAGACATTGAAAATTTAGCAGATAAAAACGTAAGTAGCCAACAAAATCCGGAAATTGAAGAAGGCGACTCCAATCCACCCAAACTTATCATCACAACAAAAGCTGCGGAACTTGTTGTAACCAAAGGTGATTTAGCCTATGAACCCGTAAAAAACACTACTTTACTTCTAGTTGGAAACACGGAAAGTGATTTACTGTTAGAAATAGAAAGTCAAACTCATTATCTTTTATTAAACGGAAGATGGTATGCAACCAAATCCTTAAAAGAGGAAAAATGGAAATTTGTAGAACCAAAATCACTTCCAAAAACATTTTTATCAATACCAGCAGACGATCAAAAAGTTGTTGGGTTAAGAGTTAGTATTCCCGGAACAGATGAAGCCAAGGAAGCTCTTTATGAACAACAGATCCCTCAAACAGCTGAGGTAAACAGAAAACAAGCTACTACCGAGGTAACTTATGATGGAAAACCTAAATTCGATAAAGTAGAAGGAACAAATCTTTCCTATGCTATCAATACAGAAAGTACAGTATTATATATAAACAATGTGTATTATGTTGTTGACAATGCTGTTTGGTTTCAATCAAACTCAGCACAGGGACCTTGGATCGTATCAACAAAAAGGCCTGATGAAGTTGAAAAAATACCACCAAGTTCACCAGTTTACAATGTAAAATATGTATATATCTATGAATCTACTCCTGAAGTAGTATACGTTGGCTACACGCCTGGTTACTATCACTCCTATATGTATGGAGGAGTTATTGTCTATGGTTCTGGCTACTATTACAGACCATGGTATGGTATGTATTATTACCCAAGACCTGTTACTTATGGTTTTGGTGTACACTACAACCCATATACAGGCTGGGGATTCTCTGTTGGTGTCAGCTATGGATGGATGAGTATGTCATTCCATTCTCGTGCATATTGGGGACCTTGTGGCTATAGACATGGCTACCGACATGGATACCATAACGGTTACCGACGCGGTTATGCCGCTGGATACGCGCATGGCAAACGAAATTCAAATAATGTTTATAGAACTCAAAATGGTAAAAATCGCCCAGGAATAAGTACTAGACCAGCAAAAACGCAAGGAAATAGACCCACACAAGCAAAAAATACGCGAAACAATCTTTACACAGATAAAGCAGGAAACGTTCATCAAAGGGATAAAAACGGAAACTGGCAACAAAAAAGAAACAATAACTCTAATAACAAAACACAAACCAGACCTCAAACTAAGCCCGAGTCTAAACCACAGTCAAAACCACAAACCAGACCGCAGACGAATGATTATCAAAAACAACAAAGGCAACAATTAGAAAAATCTCACAACAACCGTAGTAGAGGAAATACAAATTACAATCAATACAGATCTCAAGGAAGGTCTCGTCAATCAATGGGAGGCGGCAGACGTAGATAAAAAATTATATTAGTAATACACATGAAACGCATTCTTTTATTTTTAGTGTTAATAAGTTCAATTGCACATGGACAACGGGACACCCTTAAACTAAAAAACAAAGATATTTTAGTGGGTTTGGTGGAAAGCTATGATATAGGTGTTTTGGTGTTTAGTACAAGCTATAGTGATTCCGACTTTAAAATAGAATTCGATAAAATTACAAGTATCTACATACACAAAAAATGTATTGTTACTTTGACCAAAAGCCGACGACGTTTTGGAAAAGTAAGAACCATAAAACCTGGAATAGTTACTATTGAGACTAACAAAAACCTTGTTGAGACTTTTAAAATTTCTGAAATAATAGCATTTCAAGAGGTCAGTGAAGATCGACGAAAAAGATTTTCTGGGAGTGTGGATTTTGGATACGACTTTACAAAAGCACAGGATAAAAGACAAACTACCGTAAATGCAACACTCGGTTATGTGGGTGAATTATGGGTTACCAATGGTAGTTTAAACATACTCAACTCTCAACAAGACTCAGTCGCAGATATAAAAAGAACAGATGCTAAGGCAGACATTCGACGTTTGATCTCTAAAACCTGGTATTTAATTGGTGAATTAACATATTTATCAAATACTGAACAAGCGCTTCATGGACGTTATACTCCAAATATTGGTATGGGGAAATTATTAGCGAGTACTCCAAAATTATATTTAGGACTTTCTACAGGTATAGCATTCAACTTTGAGACATATGTTGATGAAAGTTTAAACAAAAACTCTACGGAAACTTTTATCAACGCCAACTTAAACATGTATAATTTTGAAGATATAAGTTTGACAACCGATGTTAAAGTCAGTCCAACTATTTCAGAATTCGGAAGGGTCAGGGTCGATTACAACTTAACTATGAAATATGACCTTCCTTATGACTTTTATATTAAAACTTCCTTTACTTTGAATTACGATAACGAACCTGCGATTGAAGGAAATCAATATGACTACATTTTCTCAAGTGGTTTTGGATGGGAATTCAATAAATAAAACTAGTGGTTTTCAGATTTAAACATGCATAAATTATTTATTTACGCGTTTTTTAAACTCCACCTCAACAAAACAACCCACCTATTTCTTTAGTAAACAAAATCTCATACGCTTATCTATCAGCTAATTACATCTATTTAATGTTTTTTAGCAGTTTTTTTTAGAGCAAAAGTCAGTTTTTTTACAATCATAAAACTTGTTTTAACTTGGATTAAGAACACAAAACAAACTGAGTTATCGATATATATTTGCCGTATAATTTTTTCATAAAACCAACACAAATGAAAACAGTACAGCTACAAAACGAAAAAGCAACAAAAATCAACCTATTAGATTTTAAATCCGTTCAAATGAGAACTTTCCACTTAAGTTGGATTGCTTTCTTTCTTTGTTTCTTTGGATGGTTCTCTCACGCACCGTTAATGAAATCAACGATCGCACCAGATTTAGATTTGACAAAAGCACAAACAACACTTGCTTTTATCGCGTCTGTAGGGGTTACAATTTTCGCAAGACTAGGAATAGGAAACCTTTGTGATAAAATCGGACCAAGAAAAAGTTATGTATACCTTTTGATATTTGGAGCTATTGCAGTAGCTGGTTCTTCTTTTGCTTACTCATGGGAGTCTTATTTACTTTCTCGTTTAGCGATAGGTGTGATTGGAGCTTCATTCGTAATCACCCAATACCACACCTCAGTAATGTTTGCGCCCAATGTAATTGGAATTGCAAACGCAACAACTGCAGGATGGGGTAACCTTGGTGGTGGTGTTACCAACGCCGCGATGCCATTGATTGCATCTGCTGTAGCCGCTTTCGGTTTAGCTGAAGCAACCGCATCATGGAGAATCGCAATGTACATTCCTGCAATTATCATGTTATTTGTAGCATACTTATACTGGAAATACACTACAGATTGTCCTAAAGGAAACTATTCTGATCTTCCAGAAGAAAGACCTCAATCTAAAAAAGGTGAAAAAAGTTTATTCGTAGCTGCCGCTTCTGACAAAAGAGTATGGATCTTATTTGCAATGTATGCAGGTTGTTTTGGAATGGAATTATTTGTTACTGGTAAAGCATCTACTTATTACCAAGAAAAATTTAGCCTTAGCCAAGAAGCCGCAGGTTTTGTAGTTCTTTTCTTTGGAGCCATGAATTTATTTGCGAGATCTACAGGAGGATGGATCGCTGATAAATTCTCTAAAAACTCAGGACTGAATGGACGTGTTAAAATATTAGTATATGTAGTAATCGCAGAAGGAATTGCGTTATTATTATTCTCTCAAATGAATGTATTAGGTTTTGCCATTGCAAGTATGGTATTCTTCTCTTTATTTGTTCAAATGGCAGAAGGAGCAACTTACTCAGTAGTACCTTTCATCAACAGAAAAGCTTTAGGTGCAGTTTCTGGAATTGTAGGAGCAGGTGGAAATGTAGGAGCCGTGTTGTATGCACAATACTTATTACGTAGCGGTGCAACTTTACAAGATGCCTTCTTTACTTTCGGATTTATTGTATCTGCAGTTGGTTTCTTAGGATTCTTAATTAAATTCTCGCCAGCAGATGAAAAAGCTGCTGTTGACGAACAAAACAGATTGGATGCTTTATCTAAAGCAGCATAAGAATGCACTTCTTAAAATAATAAAGAGCTCTTTGAATTGTTTCAAAGAGCTTTTTTATGCCTTCAACTCTACGATACCTACTAAAACGCAGCTTTTCTTATGTTCAAAAAACTAATTTACACATGAGTTCGTCATGTTTTTTCCGAATGCAACAAATTAACTTTGTAGCAAACAAATTTATAAAACCAAAACCATGGCAGATTGTACACAATGCGAAAACTTAAATTGCCTTATCAAAAAACATAGTTTAAACGATAAAATCCTAACTGTTTTAGAGAATAAACACACGATTAAATGTAAAAAATCTCAACAGTTTATCATGGAGGGCACCCCTGCACATGGATTATTTTTTACCTATAAAGGAAAAGTAAAAGTAGCAAAAACAGGAGCTGACGAGCGCGAGCAAATTGTCCGATTTGCGAAAGATGGTGACATAATAGGACATAGAGGTGGTTTCGGCTCTTCAAAATATTACTCTATCTCTGCACAAGCATTAGAGGACTCTACCTTATGCTACTTCTCTAAAGAAGACTTAAAATCTATTCTATTAAACATTCCCGAACTGACATTTGATTTTATGTTATTTTATGCTGATGAACTTAGCGAAAGTGAAACTCGCGTTCGAAAACTAGCACAAATGTCCGTAAAAGAAAGGGTTATCGATTCACTTATCTATATGGATAAGAAATTTGGTTCTAAAGATGGTTTATTTAACGTATCCTTAAGTAGAAAAGAATATGCGGAATACTCCGGAACCACAGAAGAACAAGTCATTAGAATCCTCTCTGGTCTTAAAAAACAAAACCTTATCAACGCTAAAGGAAGAAAACTAGGAATTAAAAATTTAGATTCTCTTAAAAATGAAATTTCTAAACACACATTAAACTCTTGATGTTACTACCCCCGTTCTATGCACCAAAAAACTGCGCTTTCCCTTTATAAGAAAGCGCAGTTTTTTTCTTTAAAACACCTAAATAAACACCTGCAAAACTATGATAACGCAGTTTATATTTTGCGTTTACACCAAAGATATCACGTATAAAAGATTATTAACCACTGTGCATTCGCACAGTTTGAATCGACCACTGAATCTATCTTTGTCATGTATTCAAACATACACAAACACAGATTAAAATAATCATTCATTAAATAGAAAACATGAAAAAAACAGCCATTAAAATTACAGCCTTTGCGAGTATGATTCTTGCAATCTCATGTGGAGGGAAAGACACAAAGAAAAAGGAAACAACTGCTCAACCACAAGCAAAAACTGCAAGCTTAGAGATTGAAAAACCACAATTGACTTTTGGTTTTATCAAATTAACGGATATGGCACCTTTAGCCATCGCCAAAGAAAAAGGATTTTTTGAAGATGAAGGATTATTTGTTTCTGTAGAAGCACAATCAAATTGGAAAAACATTTTAGATCGAGTTATTGACGGACAATTAGACGGTTCTCATATGTTAGCAGGTCAACCTATTGCAGCTGGAGCTGGATTTGGACGTCAAGCTGAATTAGTAACTCCTTTCTCTATGGACTTAAACGGAAATGGAATTACAGTATCTAATAATGTTTGGGAAGGAATGAAGCCTCATGTAAAAAAAGGAGCTGACGGTAAACCCGTACATCCAATTAGCGCGGAAGCTTTAAAGCCTGTAATTACTGATTACAAAAACAATGGTAAAGCATTTAAAATGGGAATGGTATTCCCCGTATCAACGCACAACTATGAAATTAGATATTGGTTGGCAGCTGCAGGAATCCATCCTGGAATGTATTCTGCTAACAATATCCAAGGACAAATTGACGCAGAGGTATTACTATCTGTAACGCCACCGCCACAAATGCCAGCGACTTTAGAGGCAGGTACTATTTACGGATACTGTGTTGGAGAACCATGGAACCAACAAGCTGTATTTAAAGGAATTGGTGTTCCAGTAACTACAAACTATGACATCTGGAAAAACAACCCAGAAAAAGTATTTGTAATGACTAAAGAGTTTGTAGCGAAATACCCTAACACTGCGGTAGCTGTAACAAAAGCTTTAATTAGAGCTGGAAAATGGTTAGATACTCCAGGAAACAGAAAAGAAGCTGTAAAAATTCTTGCAATGTCTCAATACGTTGGTGCTGATGAAGCAGTATTAGCTAACTCAATGACAGGTACATTTGAATTTGAAAAAGGAGACAAAAGAGAAATGCCGGACTTTAACGTATTCTACAGATACAATGCAACTTACCCATTCTATTCAGATGCTGTATGGTTCTTAACTCAAATGAGAAGATGGGGACAAATCCCAACAGAAAAACCAGCTGCATGGTATGCTGAGAAAGCTAAAGACATCTACCGTCCAGATATCTGGTTGAAAGCTGCTAACTTATTAGCTAAAGAAGGTAAAATCCCAGCAACAGATATTCCTTCAACTGACGGATACAAGCCTGCAACTACTGACTTTATTGATGGAAAAACCTACGATGCAAAAGATCCTATTGGATACATCAACAGCTTTAAAATTGGTAATAAAGACAGCAAATAATCTATTACAATATTTAAAACTAACACTTGAAACAACAATTCTTTCAAGTGTTAGTTTTCAAAAAATCATTTGAAACAAAGTTTCAACAAATTAAACGACAACAAAATGAAAGATTCTATCATAAAAGTATTACGATTCATAGGTCTTGGGTTTCTAGAGCCTCTAGTACGTCTTGCTAGTGGAGAAGATTCTAAAAAAAACACCATAGAAGTACTAAAAAAAATAATTGCACCGATTGCATCGGTTTTATTATTTCTAGGGGTATGGTATACTGGTTCTAAGTCTTTATACAACACAGAAGCAAACTATAAGATTGAAAAAACATTAAAAGACCAAGGACAAGCTGAAGCAGATAAAGTGAAAGCATGTATTGAATCTGGAGATTCATCTTGCCAGCCAAATACACTTCCCTCTCCTTCTCAAGTTTGGGCCTCTTTCTTAGTTTTACTAGAAGACCATAAAGAAATCAGTAAAGACAAAGCTGCTTTTAAAGAAAAAACAGCCACTTTAAATGAAAAAAGAGTTGCTCAAGGGAAAGACCCTATTACCTATACTGGTAGACCTTCATTTGTTGATCAAATTAAAACAAGTATCAAAACCGTTTTTGCCGGTTTTTTATTAGCCTTATTGATTGCAACACCAATCGGAATTATCATTGGACTAAGCGACACGCTTAGAACTTCTTTCAACTGGTTGATTCAAATCTTAAAACCTGTATCACCAGTAGTTTGGTTGTTACTTGTTTTTATGATTGTAAAAACACTTACAAAAGATTCTACAGGAGACACTTCTTTTGTAATTTCATTTATCAGTGTTGGTTTATGTTCTATGTGGGCAACTTTGGTAAACACTGCCATGGGAGTATCTACAGTAGACCAAGACTATTTAAATGTAGCAAAAGTTTTAAAACTTGGTACTTTCCAAAAGATATTCAAAGTAATCTTACCAGCCTCTTTACCGTTGATTTTTACCGGTTTAAGAATTACACTTTCTGTAGCATGGATGGTATTAATTGCAATTGAATTATTAGCACAGAGTCCAGGACTTGGTTCTTTCGTTTGGGAAGAATTCCAAAACGGAGCCATGGATTCAAATTCAAAAATTATTGTTGCCATGTTCGTCATCGGTTTCATTGGTTTCTTATTAGACAGAATAATGTTAACCATTCAAAAATTTATTTCATTCGATAAAAACGAAGGAATTTAAGAATGCGTAAAAGTTGATTTGATCAAACAAACTCAACAAACATTCAAACTTTAAAATAAAGCAAATGGCCTATTTAGAACTAAACAACATATCAAAATCTTTCGGAAGCAACGAAAATGTTACCGAGGTTTTAGACAACATAAATTTACATATTGAAGAGGGTGAATTTGTAGCAATTGTTGGATTTACCGGAAGTGGTAAAACAACTTTGGTAAACCTAATCAATGGATTAGACAAACCAACTTCAGGAGAAGTACTATTTAAAGGGAAACCAGTAGAAGATACTAGTCATGAACGTGGTGTTATCTTCCAAAACTATTCTCTTTTACCTTGGCTTACTGTTTATCAAAACATTGAAATGGCAGTAAAAGAGGCGTTTCCAAAAGAAAACAATTCATTTTTAGACAAACGCATCAAGGAATATATTGACATGGTAAGCTTAAGTCATGCCACTCATAAAAGACCTAAAGAGTTATCCGGAGGAATGCGTCAAAGAGTTTCGGTTGCCAGAGCATTAGCTATGGATCCTGAAATGATTATCATGGACGAACCATTAGGAGCATTAGATGCTTTGACCAGAGGAAATCTTCAAGATGAGATTTTAAATATTTGGAATAAAAACAAAAGAACAGCCCTATTAATTACCAACGATGTTGACGAAGGTATTTATATGGCGGATAGAATTATTCCTCTTAGACCAGGTCCGAAAGCGACTTTAGGTCCTGAGTTTAAAATTAACATTGACAGACCTAGAGATAAAACTGAATTGAATGACAATCCAGAATACAAAAAAACTAGGAATGCCATTATTGAATATCTAATGGACATCGGAAACGAAAGATCTGGAAATTCAGAAACAAATTATGAATTACCAGACTTACAACCAAAAGATTTAAGATGGGACTTTAGAGCTCCAAAATAAACATTAAGCACTTTAAAAATGGAAACAAAAACGATATTACAAGAAAAATTTGCTAGCAAGGATGTAATGCTAGACTTAAAGGACTTGAAAAAAGTGTATCCTACTCCAAAGGGTGACTATGTAGTTTTGGAAGATTTAAATTTACAAGTAAAAAAAGAAGAATTTATTACCATCATTGGACACTCTGGTTGCGGTAAGACTACTATGCTTTCAATGATTGCTGGTTTAAACGAAATATCTGGAGGAAAAATATCAGTATTGGGATCATCTATCAAAGGTCCAGGACCAGATAGAGGTGTTATTTTTCAGGCTCCAAGTTTAATGCCTTGGATGACCGCAATGGAAAATGTAATGCTTGGTGTTAAAAAAGTATTTCCTCACGGAAGTAAAAAAGAAAAAGAAGACATCTGCAAATACTACCTAAGTAAAGTTGGATTGGACGGGTCTTTTCACAAAAGAGCTTCTGAGTTATCTCAAGGAATGCAACAAAGAGTTGGTATTGCACGTGCCTTTGCCATCAAACCCAAAGTTTTATTATTAGACGAACCTTTTGGAATGCTAGATTCTCTTACCAGAGGGGAATTGCAAGATGTACTAATTGAAATTTGGAATAAAGAAAAAATTACTGCTATCATGATTACTCATGATGTAGATGAGGCAATTTTCTTGTCAGATAGAGTTGTAATGATGACTAGTGGACCAAGAGCAAAAATTGGAGACATATTACCTATTGAGTTCGAGCGTCCAAGATCAAGAAAAGCAGTACTGGCACATGACGATTACTACAAATACCGTAAACACATGATTGACTTCTTAGAACACTAAGTATTTTTACGTAACTTAACGACACAAAAAGAGGTTAAAAACTGCCATAAATCATGTTTTAGAAGTTATCAAACGCATAGATTTGCCTTATAAATCTAATGAAACAAAAATCGAAATAATCAACTATTAAAATTAAAAAAAGATGAAGATTAAATTTACCCTAGTAGCCTTATTGATGTTAGCGACATCATCTTTAATGGCCCAATTTTCTTTAAGCGGAGAATTTAGACCTAGAACAGAATACTTTGGAAACGGAGGAAACTTTACGAAGGCACCCGGAACCCTGCCTTCTACTACAGCAGTTGAAGGTCAAGAAGGATTTATTTCTACTTCTGTAAGAGCAGCTATAAAAGCAACTTACAAGGCTGAAACTTACACTTTATATACAAGTTTACAAGAAGTGTTTTTATTCGGAGATCGTCAGCAAATTTCTGCTGCTGGTAATGGAAACTTAAGAATTCAAGAAGCTTGGGCTGACATTAAATTGGCTGAATCTACAAGCTTAAAAGTTGGACGTCAACCAATTTCTTATGACGATCAAAGAATCTTAGGAGGTCTAGGTTGGGCTCAGCAAGCAAGAACGCACGATGCTGCGATTCTTAAATACCTAAACAATGGATACAGCTTAGATTTAGGTGGAGCTTTGAATACAAACGCATCAACAGGACCTGTTTACAACAACTCTACTCTTTTCACATACAGAGACATGGGGTTATTAAGAGCTAATAAAAAATATGGTAAATTGAATATATCTGCTTTAGCTTTAGTAAACACATACCAAGATGGTAGAGTAGCTGGAGACCCAAAAGCTACATTGTTCACAGGAGGTTTTCACGCAGGATATAAAACTGGTGGATTAAACTTAACAGCAAACTTATATTTCCAAGAAGGTCAAAGATTAGCCCCTCCAACAGGAGCAGTTTTAGACGTAAAAGGAGCATACTTAGCTAGTGTACTTGCTAAATACAAATTCTCAGACAAGTTAACTTTAGGTGCAGGATACGAAACTATATCTGGTAGAACTGATGATTCTGCAGCATTCTTCCCATTATACGGAACAAACCATGCCTTCAATGGTTTAATGGATAGATTCTATGTTGGAAATCATGGTAATGCAGGTGGTTTAAATGACTTACAAGTATCTCTTTCTACTAAAGTTTCTGGTATTGCTGTTACATTAACAGGACACTACTTTACAGAAGTTGAAGATGTTGCAAGCGCACCAGGAATAAACACAGGAGCAGTTGGACTAGCAGGAAAGGATTTAGGTTCTGAATTGGACTTAGTACTAGCTAAACAATTCAAAGAATTTAAACTAGTTGGTGGATACTCTCAATTCTTCGAACCTAGTGAAGTTGTTGGAAAAGACACTCAGAACTGGGCTTGGTTAATGTTAATTATACAACCAAAGTTTTTGTAAGAAAAACAAAATAGAAATCAAACAATAAAAAACCGCTTTTCGAAGCGGTTTTTTTTTGCTTAAATTTTAAGAAGCTAAATTTTCCAAAGCATAATACAATCTATTTTTAGAATTGCTTTGGGATCCAAAAATGGATCGAAACACTTGAGCGTTTTTATCTATCAACACCCAATAAGGAGTTCCTTCCGATAGAAAAAAATCATACAATTCATGTTGGTCATCCAAGAAAATGGGAAAAGGAACTTCGCCTGACGTAAAAATACTTTTGATCTCTTTTTCAGAAACTACTTCACCTGAAAAATTTGAATGAATTCCTACAACTTGAATGTTTTTAAACTCTAAACTAAATTCATAGGCTAAAGGAATCGCTCTACCAGTACAGCCCAAACATTGATTGTTATAAAACAGCAATAACAGAGCTTGTCCACTATATTCCTCCAACAAATCAATAGATTCTCCATTTAACTTTTTGACATATATATTAGTCAAGCTTTCTTTTGGTCCATTCATAGCAAATAATAATACTCTCTCTAGTTTCTAAAAACCTCAAACATGCTTTTTATCAGTAAATTATAAGGAGTTACCCCGTGTTTAACTTGAATAAAAAGACCTTTTCACTTGTTACATCTCATAAAACAAATCATCCATTCGATTTACTTTTACAAGTATAAAATTACATAATTAAAGCAACGCTTTTACATTCAAAATGGAAACCAACACCATACTTTTAGTACAATCTTCTTTTAAGAAATTAAAACCTTTAGGACAAGGAACTGCGACTTATTTTTACGATAAACTATTGGAGCTTGATCCAGGTTTAAAAGGACTTTATTTCTCAAATTCTAAGGAATCGATTCAAGAATTTGGTGCGGCTTTTATGAATATCCTTGCAACTACGGTTTCTTACCTAGACAACTTCAAACAATTGAAACCAATTTTGTACAACTTGGGAAAAGTCATTCAATCCAAACAATTAAAACCAACCTTTTTTGATTTTATTGGGACTGCATTCATGGCGTCATTATCCAATAGTCTTCAGGAAGATTTCACCCTTGAAGTGGAACTTGCGTGGTTTCAATATTTCCAAAAAATATCACAAACAATACAATTATAAATCAATTCTTACGAACTCTAAAAACAAAAATCATGTTAAAAATTTTCAAAAACCTTTTCAGTAAATCCGAATCAGACACAGCAGTTGAAGAAGCACCAATTGATTTGATCACAACAAAATTAGTACAAGATTCTTTTGAACTTGTAAAACCAATTGCTCCTGCAGCTGCAGAAATTTTTTACACCAAACTTTTTGAATTGGACCCTAAATTGAAGCCGCTTTTCCCTACAAAAAAAGAAGGAGCCATGGCTGAGCAAGGAAACAAATTGATGACCATGCTGGCAAGTGCTGTAGCAGGACTTTCTGCCTTAGATAAATTGATCCCAGTGTTACAAGATCTTGGAAAAAGACATGTTGCATACAAAGTTGAAAAATCTCATTACGACACTGTAGGAGCTGCATTATTAGGAACTCTAGAAGCTGGTTTAGGTGAAGCTTTTACTCCAGAAGTAAAAGAAGCATGGACAAAAGTTTACACAGTGATGGCCGGCGTAATGATCGAAGCAGCGTACGAATAAATATAACATAACAATCCCCAAAATCAACGACAAATGAAAAAATTAATTTACACAATCATAATCACAATACCAGCGTTACTAATTTCATGTGGAGGAGTTCCAGAAAAAAGCAAAACCGCTGCCAAAGAAAAATTAGAATTTTCAGTTGCCGAAGTTTTAGAGATGGTGTCTAAAGAAAATGACATCACTAGAACCCTTTACACAAAAGCAATTGTTGGAGCCGGAAAAAAACAAGGTTTAAAATTTGATGAAGACTGGCAAAAAGAAGATGTTGAAGCCGGGCCATTACCTGCCTTATTCTTGAGAGGAATTGCCAATGATATTCGAAAAAGCGAAGTACCACTTGGATTGTATTTAGGCTCAGATTTCCCTATCAACAAAGCCAATAAGTTTGAAGGAAAACAAGGTGAGCTATTCAAACAAATTAAAAAGGATAGAAAACCACAGCATTTTTATGATGAAGATCAAAAAATATACACGGCAATGTTTGCCGATGTAGCCGGTGCTGGCGCATGTGTCTCATGTCACAACAAACACGAGCAAACAACTAAAGACGATTGGAAACTTGGTGATGTAATGGGAGCTACTACTTGGCAATATCCTACTGACTCTTTAAGTTACGATGCAACAATTGCAGTACTAAAAGCATACAGAAACGGAACTGTTGCGGTTTACAAGGATTACCTGGCTGAGATCGCAGCATTCAAATCAAGTGACAAGCCTGTTGTTGGTGAAAAGTGGCCATCTGCTGGTGGAAAATACTTACCAAGCCCTGAAGTATTCTTAGATAGTGTACGTGAATTAGCCTCTGCTGAAACAATGGCTGTTTTATTAAAATAAAATACAATTCCTTTGAAACAATCAAAATACATAACCATACTTGGTAGTAGTCTTTTCGGTATTTACTTAATACAAGAAATATTTCAAATCAAAATTACATCTCTTGAGCTTTTGCAGCAGCAAGAGATGTATAAAAGATGGTCTGGTTTAGTAATGGCTCTTTTTATTTTGATTCAATGGTTTTTAACTTTTAGCAGAATCATCCCAAAATTTCAATCCAAAGCTGCTACTATCAACAATATTCACAAATGGATAGGTGTACTGAGTCCCATACTTTTATACCTACACAGCACAAGATTTGGTTTTGGATATTTGGCATTATTCTGCTATTTGTTTTTAGTCAATGTTCTATTAGGTACCATGAATTTAGATGTGATTAAATCTACCAAAGATTGGATTTTCAAAGGCTGGATGATCACACATGTTGCCATTTCCATGTGTATTACTGTTTTACTATTCTTTCATATGGGAACCGTGTTCTACTACAAATAAGCAATAAATTTATGAAGTTAACCATTACAAATATTATCAAAGAAACTGAAGAAGCGGTGACAGTCTGTTTTAAAAACAATCGTTTTTTTAACAGGATCACATACAAACCGGGTCAGTTTTTAACCTTAAAAATTCCACTAAATGGTCAAGTAGAAAAAAGAGCCTATTCCTTTAGCAGCAATCCATATACGGATAACGATTTAAGAATTACAGTGAAAAAAGTTGAAAAAGGACTTATTTCCAACTACCTGAACAGCGATATTCATAAAGGTGATAAAATTGCCATAGAGAAACCTATGGGAAGTTTTTTTATAGAGCCAAACAAAACTAACGAACAACAATATTTACTTTTTGCAGCAGGTAGTGGAATCACACCTGTCTTCTCTATATTAAAATCTGTTTTAAGCGAAGAACCAAATTCTAAGGTAATCATGGTCTACGCCAACCAAAACAGAGAAAATATTATTTTTCTAAAAGAACTAGAAGAGTTACAAAAACAACACGAAGATCGTTTTCAACTCGAACATATTTTAAGTGATAATTCAGACCCTAAATATTTCTCAGGGTTTATTACGAATGAAATTGTCCAAAAAATATTTAAAAGACATAAAGTAGCTTTTTCAGAAGCGCATAAATATATGATCTGTGGACCTGCAGGTTATATGAACAACACCAAAGAAATTTTAAAAACCCAAGGAATACCCGTAGGAATGATTCAAATTGAAGCATTCAAACCTCCCAAACTCAAAATCGACCGTAAAAACCTTACGAGTGAGGTCACCATAAAATACAAGGGGAAAACTCATCAAATAAAAATTCCAGGAAACAAAACCATCCTACAAGGTGCCATGTCAAATAATATTGTGATTCCATATTCTTGTAGATCTGGAATGTGCAGTAGCTGCAAGGCCGAGTGTTCCTCTGGTCAGATTTCATTAATGAAAGGTCACTTATTGGCAGAAGAAGAAGTAAAAAATGGCAAACTACTGACTTGTGTTGCCTACCCTGAAACAGAACAAGTTACCATCGAAATTCCAAGTTAAACATGTCAAAATTTCAAATCAATCCTTTACGTCAAAGACAAGCCATAGGAATCCTATCAGGTTTTCTTATTGGAGGAATTCTATTTTTTTTACTGACGCTAAAATCCAATGAAAGCTACGTAAGTATCGGTCCAATGAATTCCGGACATGAGGAATTCTCTTGTAACACCTGTCATGCAGATGCTGAGGGGAACCTTTGGCAACAAGTACAATCCAACATGCAATATGGAATGGGACTTAGGGAAAATGGAACAGAATTTGGATCCATTGATGTAGAAACAAAAAAATGTTTGGCTTGTCATGATAGAGACAACGACAGACACCCTACCCA
>NZ_JAQWGB010000052.1 GCF_029238425.1 Flavicella sp. | reverse complement strand
ATTTATGATGTACACGATACTGCTCATGACGCTCCAGGTTATGTATCTAAATCCAAGAAAAGATAAAATAGTAAACAAATTTTTGACAAAGAATCCTCTCGTATCAGCGACAGGATTTTTTGTTTGAACCAATTTATTAGATTAAAATTTGGGGTATTTTTTTGTCAAATTATGATGTTTACAGAACAAATGTTTTATAATGAAGTTGCTTTGTTTTTTTTTAGAATGAAAGTTTTTTGAATAATTATATTTGAAAACAAGTAAGTTTGAAAGGAACAGAATTTATCTTTTCAAGCATTAAATAATTAATAGAAGATATATGAAAGTTGATTTTTTAGGAAAAATAATCTTGGGAGTTATTGTGCTGTCAATGCATCTTTGTCAAGCTCAAAAAAAGAAAAAACCAAATGTAATTGTCATTTATACCGATGATCATAGATATACCGGAATCCATGAGTTGGGAGGAATGCCAGTAAAAACTCCGAATATTGATAAATTGGCAAAAAATGGAGTTGTGTTTACAAATACCTATTTGATGGGAGCGTTTTCTGGAGCTACCTGTATGCCAAGTAGAGCCATGTTACATACTGGACGTCAGTTGTTTAAATTAAAAGGAAAAGGAAGGGAACTACCAGTAGATCACCATACTATGGGTGAAACTTTTCAGAATTCAGGGTATCAGTCTCATATCATTGGTAAATGGCATCAAGACAGAGGATCATTGTCACGTTCATTCGATTCTGGGGATCATGTAATGGGAATTGGAGTTTATTTAACGGATCATTATAGAATGCCTCTTTGGGATTGGGATAAAAAGGGAGTATTTCCTAAAAAAGATGCGTATTTGATAGAGTTTGATGAGAAAGGTAAAGAGAAGCAAAGACCTATTGTAAAAACAGACAAAAGAGGTCCAACAGGGACAGAGAGATTAGGTCCACATACTTCAGAAATATTTGCTAGGGATGCCGTAAGTTATATTAAAAAGTATAAAAAACGTGATCCGTTTTTTATGTATTTGGCCTTTCATGCACCGCATGACCCGAGACAAGCTCCTCAAAAATACAAAGACATGTATCCGATTGATCAAATGGAATTGACACCGTCCTATCAATTACAGCACTCTTTTGATAATGGAGATATGGTGTTAAGAGATGAAGCTTTAGCTCCATGGCCTAGAACTGAACAAGTTGCAAAAGAGCATTTGGCTAGCTATTACGCAATTATCACTCACCTAGACGCACAAATAGGAAAAGTGATTGCTGCTTTAAAAAAAACTGGAAAATATGAAAATACCCTTATTGTATTGGCAGGAGATAGTGGTTTGGCAGTAGGGAATCACGGATTGATGGGGAAGCAAAGTTTGTATGATGAAGATGGTATCCATGTTCCGTTTATTATTTCTGGTGGAGCAGCACCTAATTCGGGAAAGAGACTAGGGGCTTATTCGTATATTCATGATATTTTTCCTACGATATGCGACTTGGTTCAGATCCCTATTCCGAATTCAGTTGATGGACTGAGTATGTTGCCCGTTATAAAAGGAGAACAAGAACAAGTTCGTGAGTATACCTATCATGCATACAAACAATTTCAGCGTGCCTATAGAAGGGGAGATTATAAGTTAATTGAGTATGTTAGATCTGAAGGGGAACATTATAAAAAAGGGAAATTTACCGCTGGTTCAAGAGTGACACAACTGTTCAATTTTAAAAAAGATCCTTGGGAAACAAAAGACTTATCATTCTTACCAGAATATCGTTCTATTTTAGATTCTATGAAGAAAGAAATGATTGAAAAAGCCATCGAATTAAAGGATAAAGAAGGAAATACTTTAGGTGAGAAATATGATTTTTGGCAGGTTTTATAAAATTATTTCCCAAAAATCCAAATTTATTTAGAAACAAATAAACCCCATATAAATAGTGATATTGTCTGGGGTTTTTTAGTGTTTAGAGATTCGATATTTATGTGGATTTGGACTCGAAATTCATTTTAGGTTTGACAAGTAGAATTCTTTTAGTTACTTTTATTGGGCAGAATTCTAACCAAATTTTGTTTTAAAATAACCGCATTGAAACCTAACAACAAACAAAAACTAACGCTGAGCAAGTTCAAGAATATGTATGGAACTTACCATAGCTCTTTGATAATATTTGCTGAAAAATATGTGCAAGATTTAAGTCTTGCAAAAGATATTGTACAAGAAGTTTTTATAAAAGTATGGGAAAAGGATGTTGTTTTTTTGAGTCAAAATGCTGTGAAGTCATATCTGTATACTTCCGTACGAAATAAAAGTTTAGATTATTTAAAAAGCAAAGAGTTTTCTGTAAAAAAGCAGTTGTCTCCCTTAGAAATGTCCATTTTAGAAAGTGATTCATATTTTGAAAAAGAGCTTTTGATGGAAGAAGTTTCTAGACTAGTGCACGAAGCGGTGAATACACTTCCTTATAAGTGTAAAGAAATAATTCTATTGAGTTTGAAAGGTTTGAAAAACGAACAAATCTCGGAGGAATTATCGGTTTCAATCAATACAGTTAAAACACAAAAAAGAATTGCCTATCAAAAATTAAGACCGATGCTAAATGGAGCTTATGTATTCATTGCATTTATTTTTAATTAATTTTTTTATTTTTTTTCACCCCCTTTTGATTTTTAATCGTCTTAGTAATGTATGGTGTCCTATTGGCACAATAAATTGCTATGAAAAATAACTCTATAAACAAAATTTCTCTGATTGCTAAAAAGATTGCGAAAGCAAAATTGAATAAGCAAAAAGTTGATTCTGTAGACGTGTCTTCGCTTTTTAATGAAGAGGATGCCTCTGAAATTATGGGGAGATTGGAAGAAGGAGAGTTTATTAAAAGGAGAGAGAAGAAGATTAAAAATATAGAGAAGACAAAAAATGAAGATTGGGAGAATTTATTGCTCAAACTACACCCCACTCCTAAAAAGAATTATTTATTATACTTTTCTAGAATTGCCGCTGTTTTAGTTCTGTCTTTATCAGTTTATTATTTTTATGATAAACAACCTGAACAAACAATACAGTCTAATGATCTGACGAACGAAGATTTTGTTTTTGATGAAAAAGATGTTTTGCTAAAGCTAGATAATGGAAAGGTGGAGGTGATTTCTGCAGATGGAAGTAAAACTCTTGTAGATTCTGAGGGAAAAGTTATAGGGAAACAGAACGGAAAACAAATAGATTATAAATCTGTTAAAAAAGAGTCAGTTGCAAAAGAGTTAGCTTACAATGTTTTGTCGGTTCCATATGGAAAAACGTTTCAAATAGAATTATCAGATGGTACGAAGGTTCATATGAATGCAGGTTCAACATTAAAATATCCTATTCAATTTATCAAAGGAAAAAAAAGAGAGGTGTTTTTACAAGGAGAAGCGTTCTTTGATGTTACAAAGGATCCGAAACATCCCTTTATAGTAGCTACTGATAAATTAAATATTAGGGTTCTTGGAACTTCTTTTAATGTTAGTTCATATGAAGAAGACGCACAAGTTAATACAGTGCTGGTTGAAGGTGCTGTTTGTTTGTATAGCAAAGCAGATGCATATAATAAAGAAACAAGTGTGTCCCTTAAACCCGGCAGAAAGGCTAGTTGGAAAAAAGGATCTGAAGTAATAAAAATCAAGAAAGTAGATACCTCAATTTATACTGATTGGAGATACGGTAAAATAAGATTTAAGCACATGCAGTTTCGTGATATCTTAAAGAAATTAGAGAGACATTACAATGTGCGAATTACGAATACCAATGAGGAATTGGCAAATCAGTCTTTTACAGCAACTTTTGATATTGAAACCATAGAACAAGTTCTACAATCGTTTGATAAAAATTACAAATTAACCTATGTGATTAACGGTGATAGAATTCAAATTAAATAAATTTAACTAAACTTAAACCAATAATCTTAACTCTATGAATTAACCACAATTTATTAACCAGATCTACATTTATAAAAAAAACCGGGAAATGCTGGAACATGACCCGATTAAAAATGTAGTGATTTTTTTAACCACTAAACCTTATAACAAAAGTATGAAAAATCTCATTAATGTAGGAGAGAGATTCCCCTATGCCTTAAAGTTTGATTTAAAGATGAAATTAACCGTTTATCTATTTATTATTTCACTCTTTCAAATTCAAGCAAATACCTATTCACAGTTGACCAAAATCTCAATAGATTTAGACGATGTTACAGTTGAAAAAGTATTACTTGCAATTGAAGAGAAAACAGAATTTAAAATTCTATACAACGACAGTGAAGTTGACTACAGCAGAAAAGTTTCTGTAAATGTGGAAGATGAATTGGTGTTTAAAATTTTAGACAATTTGTTTGATAAAACTAAGATCACTTATGAAATAGTTGACAAGCAAATAGTATTACTTAATAATCCTTCAAAACCTTTAGCGAAACCTGTTGTCCAACAAACAAAGACAATTACAGGAACGGTTTTGGATGATACTGGTGGTCCATTACCGGGAGCTTCTGTTATGGTACAGGGGACCAATGTTGGAGGAACTACAGATTTTGATGGTAACTTTTCATTAGAAGCTCCTTTGAGTGCATCAACAATTATTGTGTCCTATATGGGGTTCAAATCTAAAACAGTGTCTATTGGAGATGGAACAAGAATTTCTGTATCCTTAGAACCAGATTCAGCGACCTTAGATGAGGTTATTGTTGTAGGGTATGGTACCGTTAAGAAATCTGATGTTACTGGATCCATATCAAGTATTAGTGCAAAAAGTTTTGAGGATCAGCCATTGGCTAGGGTAGAAGATGCCTTACAAGGTAGAGCAGCGGGGGTTTCTGTTGCAAAACAATCAGGTACTCCAGGTGGACCAGTGAAAGTAAGGATTCGTGGAGCCAATTCTATTACAGGAAATAATGATCCTTTAGTCGTTGTTGATGGTATTATTGGTGGAGATCTTTCTACGATTAACCCTAATGACATCGCTTCGATGGAAGTATTGAAAGATGCATCTGCTACTGCTATTTATGGTTCTCGTGGAGCAAATGGGGTGATTTTAATTTCTACGAAAAAAGGTGCTGGTAAATCTAAAATGGATGTAGATTATTTTACTTCTTTTTCAACGGTTCCTAAAATGTTAGAAAGTTTGGGAGCTGATGCAGCCAATTTTGCTAGAATTGAAAATAGTAAAAGAGGATCTGAATTCATCCCTCAATCTGAAATAGATGAGTTGGCAAAATCTGGTGGTACTAATTACCAAGATTTGCTTTTTAGAACTGCAATCAGTCATAATCTTCAACTATCAATGAGTGGTGGAACGGAAGATTTTAATTATTTTGTTTCTGGAAACTATTTGAACCAAGAAGGAGTTGTTCAAACTACAGGTTATCAACGTTTTTCTATACGTTCTAACGTGAATGCAAAAATCACGAATAAGTTCAAAGTAGGAACTAATATTTATGCAAGTAGAGGGAAAACAACAAATGACATTGAACAGTTTGGTCGTTACCAAGGTACTTTAGTAACGCATGCAATTGCATGGGACCCGACAACACCATTAGTAAATGATGCTGGCATGAACAATGAGCGTTCTTCTAGAGAATTAGCATCTTTAAATTACAACCCAATCCATAGATTAAATTTAAGTGATCTACAAAGAATTGAGGATAGGTTGAATGTGAACTTCAATTTAAGTTATGATATAGTTGAATCCTTAAATTTCTCTGTTGTTGCTGGTGCAAGTACTATAGGAATTACAAATGAAAATTTGAAAATGGATTATGAAGCTCCTGATGCCAACTTTAATAGTACAAAAAACACGAACTACCAGGTAAGTAATATTTTAACATGGAAAAAATCATTTGGGAAAAACAATATAGTTGCAACTGGATTGTATGAGTTTTCAAAAGGAGAGTCAAGATGGAATGCTTATGCGGCTAATGATTTAATTGGACCTGCAGGATTTTATTTTGCTGAGTTGAATAAAGGGTATAGTATTTCTAATAATAAAGTAGAAACTGGAATCTCTTCATTTATGGCGAGAGTTGGTTATGACTGGGATAAAATATTTTTCTTAACAGGTACAGTTCGTTCAGATTCTTCTTCAAGATTTCAGGGTGAAAATAAAACAGGAACATTCTACTCATTCGCATCATCTTATAGTTTTAGTAATATGAGTTTTATTGCGGATAATGATGTTTTAAGTAACTTAAAAGTTAGAGCAGGATGGGGACAGGTAGGAAATCAAGACATCGCTGCGTATAGTACCTTCCCTGAAGTAAGTATCAATCAAAGATATTCATTCAACGGTTTGCCAGCTCCAGTTCAAGGATCTACTATTGCGGGAATCGGAAACCCAGATACTACATGGGAAACTACTACACAATTAAATATTGGAGTTGATTTAGGCTTTTTGAATAATAAATACAGTTTGAGTTTAGATTGGTATAAAAAGAATACTACAGATTTATTATTAAATGTTCCAATTCCTGAAACATTGGCAGGGGTGAATATCAGTCAAATTCAGAATGTTGGAGAGGTTCAAAATACAGGTTTTGATATTACGTTGGGAGCTAATTTTATTGATAACGATAACTTTAGATGGGATGCCAACTTAACAATGTCTAAAATCAAAAACGAGGTAGTTAGTTTATATGATGGAAAGACAGAAATCCAAGGAACTTTTGCTAGTACAGATGGTCAAGGAGATATTTGGAATATCATTCAGGTAGGTCAACCATTGGGACAGTTTCAAGGTGCCACTTTCTTAGGAACATGGAAATCAACGGATGATATTCCTCTAGACCCAGATTCAGGAAACCCAATTGCCGTTCCAGGTGATGCGAAATACTTATTAGATGCTGATAATGAAAAAGTAATTGGGGCCATAGGAAATGGAACACCAGATTTTATGTGGGGATTCAACAATACATTTACTTATAAAAATTGGGATCTTAATGTGTTCATTCAAGGAGTACATGGTTTTGATGTTTACAATACAACAAGAGCAATTATTGTAGGGGCATCAGGAAACCAAAGAAGTTATATGCATCCAGAACAATTGAATCAGTGGACGCCAACAAATGAAACGAACATTCCTGCTACAGGAGAAAACGTATATGGATCTACGCGCTATGTAGAAAAGGGTGACTATATTAGGTTGAGTAACCTTAATATAGGGTATACATTTAGAAATATTAAAGGAATTGAAACTTTAAAAATTTACGGAGGTGGTCAGAATTTATTCTTAATCTCTCAGTATTCTGGTTATGACCCAGAGTTAAGTTCAAGACCTGCAGATGTTGCTGTAAACCCTGCAAATACAGATAGTGCAGTTGGTATTGATGCCGGAGCTTATCCGAATCCTAGAATTTTTTCAATAGGAGCAAAATTCCAACTTTAATAACCATACTAAAAACATACAAAGATGATAAAATTAAATATTCATAGAAAATTTAAGATGTTCACAGCTGCAATTGCATCTATTTGCATCTTGACTGTTTCTCTTCAAAGTTGTGTAGATTTAGAAGAGGATCCAACAGAGATAAGATTGGCTCCAGGAGCATATAGTTCAATTTTTGAATTAGACTTAGGGGTAAACGGAATATATGCACAATTACGAAATGCTTCGATGTGGTCTACATTTTATGTAAACGGTTGGAGTGGAGATGATATGACAACTCATAAAACAAGTAATAAGGCTGATTTTAGAGAGTTTGATCAAAGAAGTGTTTCCAATGCAAATGGTAGAACCGTTCAAAACTGGAATAATATTTATGGAATGATAGCTGCGGCAAATAACGTATTGAAAAACATTGAAGGTATTACTTTGGAAGATGCTGAGGCTCAGCAGAGACTTTTAGGGGAGGTATATTTTTTAAGAGGGGCAATGTTTTTTCATTTAGCTCGTGTACATGGTAGAATAGCATTACCTACAACTCCAGAAATTGATTATGATATCAAACTTTCTTCAGAAATAGAAGTGTATGAACAAATTGAAAGTGATTTGAATCAGGCTGTTGCATTTTTACCAGTGATTTATCCAGGAGTAGAAGATGGTGCACCGAGACCAAATAAAGGGTCAGCAAAATCATTGTTAGCTCGTTTGTATATGGATTGGGCAGGTTTTCCTGTAAAGGACAATACAAAATATGCGAAGGCACAAACTACGGCGAAAGAAGTAATTGATAACAGTGCATCTCATGGATTTGAACTAGAAAGTAATCTTGAAAATCTATGGACTATGGAAAATAGATTCAACAAAGAAAGTACATGGACTATTGCTTATTGCCAGCCCTGTGGAACTCAAAATGGTAAATTCGCTTGTTTAGGAATGCCAGGGGATCTTCAAGGATGGGGAGAGACGTTTGCAGAAATCAGGTATTTTGAGGATTTCCCTGAAGGAGCAAGAAAGGAAGCAACTTATAGAACTGATTTAGATTGGACAAATTTTAATGATCAGGTGACTCCTGTATTCAAAAAAATTGTTGGTCCTGATTTAGATGTCCCATTAGGTGTGTTTTTTACAAGTAGGAATGATTTTTATATGAGATATGCAGAGGTGTTGTTGATATATGCTGAAGCTTCTGGTGAGGCAGGAAATGTAACTGCGGAAGCTTGGGAAGCCTTAAACCAAATTAGAAGACGAGCTGCAGGATTGCCTTATGCAACGCCTGTTTTAACACCAACTAGTCAACTCGATGCAGAAGGAAATGCACTGCCAGCTTTACCACAATACGTAGATGTTTCTTCAGGAGATATTTCAGAATTAACGTTCCAAGAAAGGAAATTGGAATTAGCCGGAGAATGGATCCGTTGGAATGATTTGGTTCGTAAGGAAAAAGTAGCAGAGGTATTAGGGAATAGAGATCCTCAAGTAACGCCTGACAATCAAAATGGTGGAATTATTGATGTACAAAATCCAATCATTGGTTCTTTAGGAACAGAGAATTATTTTGCTCCGATACCAGCGGCCCAAATAAAACTGTTACCTGGATTAGGTGAATAAAGGTATTCGGTTAATTTAGTTTGATTGAGACGGTAAGGGTCACTAGATCCTTACCGTTTCTATTTAAGTTTTATCAAACCTATGCCTCCTGTTTTTTAAAAAAAAATATACATTTAGTCTTTTAATAAAAGAATCACAAAATGACATATCCCTCAATTTATATTAGAAGCATTTTTATCCTTTTTTTCTCACTCTTTTTTTTATGTGCTTGTTCTGAATCGCAGAAAAAAGAAAGTCTTAAAAAACTGAAAATGTTTTCAAATATCAATTCAGGTGTTTCAGGTTTAAGTTTTTCAAATGATTTAAAAGAGGATGTAGCCACTAATTATTACAAGTATATGTATTTGTATATAGGAGGGGGAGTAGCTGCTGGAGATATTAATAATGATGGATTGGTAGATTTATTTTTTACGTCAAATACGGGAGAAAATAAATTGTTCCTCAACAAAGGAGGATTGAAATTTAAGGATATCACCACTAGTTCAGGGATCAAACATAAAGATGGTTTTGACACTGGAGTTACGATGGTAGATGTCAATGCAGATGGTTACTTAGATATTTATGTCTCTAGAGGGGGATGGAAAGATGATGGTGATAAATTCTCAAATTTATTATTTATCAATAACGGTGATTTAACCTTTTCCGAAAAAGCAAAGGAGTTGGGAGTTGCAGATGATAACCGAACGATTCAAGCAACATTTTTTGATTTTGACAATGACAATGATTTGGATGTTTATGTATCCAATTCACCAGATATAGATGGAAAAATAAAAATATTAGATTTAAAAAAAGCAGATAGAAATCCGGAAAATGCAAGACTTAAAGGGAATGATCATCTGTACGAAAATGATGGGACGGGACATTTTACGGATATCTCTAAAAAGTCTGGCCTCCTTACTGATTTAGGATTTGGACTGAATCCTCAGGTAGGTGATTTAAATAATGATGGTTGGTTGGATTTGTATGTTTGTAACGATTTTAATTATCCTGATTTAGTTTATATAAATAATAAAAAGGGTGGTTTCGTTGAGTCTAGAGACGCCTATTTCAAGCATATGTCCTTTAATAGTATGGGAAGCGATTATGCTGATATCAATAATGATGGTTTAGAGGATTTGATGACCTTGGATATGAACCCTGAAGATTATATTCGTTCTAAAACAACGATGGGAATGACCTCAATTGAAAATTTTGAGTCCATGGTAAAAAACGGTTATCATTATCAATATATGCACAATATGCTTCAGCTGAATAATGGGCAAAAGAATTTTAGTGAGATTAGTAAAATGGCTGGTGTTGCCAATACAGATTGGAGTTGGTCTATATTATCAGCTGATTTTGATTTAGATGGTTTTAATGATTTTTATATCACCAATGGTGTTTACAGAGATGTAATTGATAGAGATACAAATAATAAAATTCTTTCGATTTTAAGAAAAAACGGAAGGAAGCCAACACCAGAAGATTTTTTGCTGTTCACAAAAATGCTACCACAGCAAAAATTAAATAATTATTTTTTTAAAAATAATGGAGATTTAACTTTTGAAAACACTTCTGATTCATGGTATGATAATAAACCAACTTTTTCTAACGGAGCTATTTATGCTGATTTGGATAATGATGGAGATTTGGATATAGTAGTGAACAATATCAATGAAAAAGCGACTTTGCTTAAAAATAATGCTGTGGAACAACAGCTAGGAGAGTTTTTAAGAATAGAATTAAAAGGACCAGAAAAAAATAAGTTTGGAGCAGGAGCAAAAGTTAAAATTAAACTTTCAGATAACTCAACTCAAATAAGGCAATTGACCAACACTAGAGGGTTTTTGTCTTCAGTTTCTAATATACTCAGTTTTGGTATCAAAAAAGGAGTGAAGATTGAAAATCTTGAAGTCCAGTGGCTAGATGGAAAATCTCAAGCCCTAGAAGAAATCAATGTAAATGAAACTTTGGTTTTAAAATATAGCAATGCCCAGATTCAAGCTAATGACCGAATTAAAAGTAATACCTTATTTAAGGAGCACGAAACACAAGAAAATCATAAAGATCCCTATTATAACGACTATGAAGTACAAGTTTTGTTACCTCATAAGTTAAGCCAAACTGGACCATGTATAGCAAAAGGAGATGTCAACGGGGATGGTGTTGATGATGTCTATGTTGGTGGAGGTCATACACAAGCAGGTAGGTTGCTAATTGCTGGTGAAACTGAAGATTTAAAATGGTTGAAAAACAACTCTTTTGTAAAGGATAAGGTGTATGAAGACACAGCTGCAACTTTTTTTGATGCAGATAACGATGGCGATTTAGATTTGTATGTGGTTAGTGGTAGTTATGAATTTAAAGAGAATTCTGAAGTATTGTTAGATCGATTGTATTTGAACAATAGTAAAGGATATTTTACAAGAGCTAAAAATAACATTCCTAAAATCAACAGTGCTGGCGGTGTCGTGATTTCTACAGATTTAGATAACGATGGCGATTTAGATTTATTTGTAGGAGGAAGAGTTATTCCGGGTAAATATCCATATGCTCCAAAAAGCTACTTGCTCATAAATAATCATGGAAAGTTTAGCGTAGAAACCCAGAATATAGCTCCAGAATTAGAGGAGTTAGGAATGGTTACTG
Organism: Flavicella sp.; assembly: GCF_029238425.1. Taxonomy (GTDB): domain Bacteria; phylum Bacteroidota; class Bacteroidia; order Flavobacteriales; family Flavobacteriaceae; genus Flavicella. Next base: position 11,383 of record NZ_JAQWGB010000052.1, on the reverse strand, counting down.
ATGCAAAATGGGCGGATTTAAATGGAGATGGATTCACGGACTTGATTGTATGTGGTGAATGGATGGGGCTAGAAGTGTTTATCAATGAAAGAAGTAAATTGGTAAAAAGTAAAGACTTTACAAAATTGAATAATGCCAAAGGGTGGTGGAATAAAATTTTGATAGAGGATGTGGATGAAGATGGAGATTTGGATATTATCGCAGGAAACTTAGGTTTGAATTATAAGTTTAAAGCCACAAAAGAAAAACCATTTCATGTGTATACAAGCGACTTTGATTTTAATGGGGTAGAGGATGTTTTTTTAGCAAAGGAATATAAAAATAAGCAAGTGCCAATAAGGGGGAAAAGTTGTTCAACACAGCAATTACCACATTTAAAAAACAAAATTAAATCTTATCAAAAATTTGCAAATTCTGATTTAGCAGGAATAGTTGGACCAGGTATTCAGAATGCTTTGCATTATGAAGCCAATGAATTTAGATCAGGGATTTTTATAAATGATAATAACAAATTCGTATTTAAACCCTTTAGCAATGAAGCTCAATACTTCCCAATAAACAGTATTCTATTTAATGATTTTGATAAAGATGGAAAAAAAGATTTATTAATGGCTGGGAATAATTATCAATCTGAAGTAGAAACAACAAAATCGGATGCTGGTATTGGTGTGCTAATGAAAGGAAATGGAAAAGGGGACTTCGAATATGTGAATTCTAGAAAAACTGGGGTTTTTGCAAATAAAGACGTGCGAGGAATTGTGTATTTGGAGAATAAATCAAATCCGCTAGTGTATATAATTAACAATAATGATAGACATCAGATATTCTATTTAAATAAGAAATAAAAATATTGAGGTAGTCTAGAATTTATATATGTAATTCTAGTCTTTCAATTGGTTGTTGTTTGGAAAGAGAACCGTGTAAACGGTTCTCTTTTGTTTTTATAAACTACCTTTTTGTTCCTGTTTCAACTTTGCTATCCCTAGTTTCATTGTAAGTTTTAAAAAGTTCAGCGATAAGTTCTTTGTGTTTTGCTGAGTGAATTAAATTCTCAGTCTTTTTCTCGGTGGGATTATTTTTTAAGTCAAAAAATGCAACGGGGTTTCTAATAGAATCTGTTTTATCTTTTTTGTCTAATTTGATTATTAATTTCCAACGGTCTTTTAAGATCATTACTTCTTTACCTGTTCCACTTTGGACCATAATATGCGGATGAACCTCATCTTTGTTTTTCTTTGTTAATAAATGTAGTAGATTGGAGGAGTCCATTGCTTGTCCTTCTGGGATTTTTTGTCCTGTGATCGCTGCCAATGTAGCCATAACATCTAATCCAAGAACCGGGATGTCAGATGTTGATTTTGATTTGATTTTATCTGGCCAACTAGCAATAAAGGGAACTTTGTATCCACCTTCATAAGCTTGATTTTTACCTCCTCTATAAATATCACTTGGCTTATGACCTGATCTCAGAGTTTCTTTAATCATCAACCCTCCATTATCTGAAGTAAAAATAATTAAAGTGTTTTTATAAATCCCTTGTCTCTTCAAAGTTGCGATCATCATTTCTATTTGAACATCCAATTCCTTGACCATGTCTAAATGTTTTGAAGGCGTTGTTCCGGCGATTTTTTTACCATTTAAATAGGCTGGTGGTGCATGTGGTTTATGAACTGCTTGAGAACAGTAATACATAAAAAACGGTTTTTCTTTCGAAGCATTTTCTTCAATAAAATCAACTGCTTTACTTATCAATAGAGGTCCGATATGATGTGGGTCCCAATTACTATCACCAAGCCCTTCTAATTTGTCCAATTTGACACCTATTTTAGTCATGTTTTCTTGAGAAATATAGGCGACTTTTGAGTCTTCTTTTAAAGGCATCATATTTCCGTTTTCATAAACAGCATATGGATAATCTTGGATTCCTGCAGGCAAAGTAAAGCTATAATCAAACCCTTTTTGTTGTGGACCATTTATTATTTTACTGATATCAACGTCAATTTCAGGTTTAGATCTGTTACCTCTGTAGATTTTTGTGGAACTTCCTTTAGCAAGAAAATCTCCACCTAGATGCCATTTACCCAAAAAGCCAGTTGTATAATCAGCTTGTTGCATTAATTTACCTAAAGTAAGTTGATCCTTTTTTATTGGAGATTCTTGAAAAGATCCCCATACACCCCATGGATATGTACTTCGGTAACAACTGTTACCTGTCATTATAGCGTATCTAGAAGGAGCACATAGAGCAGCCGGTGCATTTGCTTTGGTAAAGGTCATACCGCTTCTTGCAAGTCTGTCTAAAGCTGGTGTTTCTAAAATGATGTTATCTGAATGCATTCTTCTGTAATGTGAAATATCACCTACACCGATATCATCAGCTAAGATTACAATAACATTGGGTCTGTTCTGTGATATTCCAGTAAAAGAAATAAAAAGAAAACTGAAAGCAAGGAATAGATTCTTCATGGTTTTATTATTAATTGTTGAACGAAAAAAAGACTAGAAGAAGAATTTTATTTCTTCTTCTAGTCTTTTTTATGATTTTATTTTATCAAATAATCCAAACGCCTTAGAACTTGCGGTTCGTCCAAAGCTTTTTTAGTTAGTTTAGACTTTTCTAGCTTAAATTTATATTTATGACCACCATCACTCATCAATACAATTGAGTTTAAAATAAGTAATGCTTCTCCTCCGTCATTTGAGGTGTATAAACATTTTGTCATAGAGGCAACCGGATTTGAGATTCCTCTAAGTCCGAGGAATTCAGAAGCTCTAACTCTGTTGATTAATTGATTATCGGTTTTTTCAATTTCTATAATCAAATCTTTAAACCCGATGGCTTGTTTGTCAAAAATGCTACAATCTATAAGTGCCCAATATCTTTCCCATGGATCTTTAGAATTAAGACTTTTTCTTAATTGATCTTTAACCTCATTGAAATCATGCAAACTATAATTAGCAATTTTAAGATATTTTTTAATGTCTTTTTTGTGATTCTGACCAAATTTCACAGGGTTATCAAAAGCATTGTTAATTAAATAAAACTCAGGATAGAATGCTAAATCAGGCATTTTAGAAATGCGCTTGTTTAAGTTTTTTCTAAGTGTAATTAATGTTTTTTGATATTCAGGAAGTTGTGCAAGGTTATTGGTTTCAAAGGGATCCTTTTCCACATCATACAATTCTTCAACTTGTTTTGGTTCGTAAAATTGAGCTTGAATATCATTTAGTTTACCAGCATTGTAGAAATTACTCCATTGTTGATATCCTAATTGTTTGTAACGATAATTATTCATCAACCCATTAAAATTAAAAGGTTGGTAGTTACGCGTATATTTAAAATTCCCTTTTCTTACAGCACGTACCATGTCATATTTTTCATCAAAACGATCTGCATAACTAAAAGTTTCATCACGTTTAGATAAATCTTTAGCTGAAACCCCCTTTCCTAAAAAAGGAATTCCATCCATACCTTTTGGTGTTTTAATACCCGCTAAATTCAGAACAGTAGCACCAAAATCAACAAAACTTACAAATGCTTCTTCCTTAGTTTTTGCTTTTACAGAAACTAAATCTTTGTAGTTGTCAGGTATGTACACAACCAAAGGAACATGAACTCCCATTTCATTGATATATCCTTTACTCCCCGGTAAAACTCCACCATGATCGCCATAGTAAAAAATAAAGGTATCGTCTAAAAGACCATCTTTTTCTAACTCCGCGACAACAGCTCCAACTTCGGCATCCATTTCTTGAATTTTGTCATGGTATCTAGCATTAGAGTATTTGAAAAGTCCTGTTTGAGGATGATTTGGCTGAACAAAAACATTTTTTTGATCGTTCTTAGTTCCTGCCTTCATGTCCTCTCGGCTGAAATGCATTCTGCTTTCATGGGTCGTTCCAATATTAAACACGTGAAAAAATGGTTGGCCTTCTTTCCTATTTCTCCAAGAAGCCTTTTTAGAAGAAGCATCCCATACATTGTCTTCCTTAATGATGTTATAATCTTCTTTGGCACAATTGGTCGTGTAATAACCAGCTTTTCTTAGGTATGCAGGGAACATTTCAACACCCTCTGGCATTTCTACTTTGGCCATTCTTCGATGATAATGTGTAGCCAATCTAGGCCCATAAGACGATGCAATCAAAGTAGATCGTGCTGCGCTACATACAGCCGCGTTTGAGAATGCATGCGTAAAAATTACACCTTGATTCGCTAAGTTTTCAATGCTCGGTGTTTCCACACCGTTATCATCAAAAAGTTTCATATAGTGTTTGGAGTTATCTTCAGATACGATCCATACAATATTTGGTGTTTTTTGTGCTGTAACAATTAGAGAGTTTACAGCACAGAAAAACATAATCATTTTAAATGGAGAGAGTTTTTTGTACATTTAATTTATTATTTAGTTTCAATAGTTACTTTGCTGCTTCTAAGTTTATTAGATTTTGCATAAAGTGTAATTTTACCAGTTTTTTCAGTTGATTTAATAATTGCTAAACACATACCATTAAAAGCTTTTCTTTTATTTGCTTGAAAAGGCTCTAAACTGATTTGGTTTCCGTTATCCACACCAACTAAAGTACCAGCTCCTCTAACTGAGAAGTTTACTAAGTTGTCTGCAACTGGACACATATTACCATTTTTATCTACAATTCTTACAGTAACATAAGATAAGTCATTGCCATTAGCATCAATAACTTTTCTGTCTACAGATAATTGAATTTTAGCAGGCTTACCTGCAGTATGTATAGCTTCTTCTAATATTTGTTTACCATCTTTATAACCAATTACTTTTATATTCCCAGATTGATAAGGAACGTCCCAAGATAAACGGTATTTAGATTTGAATGTTTTAGGCTCGTATCTTACAAAGTCAACCAAAATTTCTGTTAAATCTTTTCCTTTGACTTTTCTACCCATAGATTTTCCGTTTACAAAAAGCTCTGCCTCATCACAATTTGTGTAGCAGTAAACCGGAATTGTTTGACCTTCCATACCTTTCCAATTCCAGTGAGGCAATAAATGGATCATTGGTTTTGAACTCCATTGACTTTGATAAAGGAAAAATCTGTCTTTTGGGAATCCACATAAATCTACAGCTCCAAAATAAGACCCATGAGAAGGCCAGTCACCATTCCAATAGCCATTGGTAGAGTTGTCTTTACCTCCATAAGGAGTAGGTTCTCCTAGATAATCAAATCCAGTCCAAATAAATTCACCCATTACGGTTGGGTTTTTCTCCTGAAAATGAAATTCAATATCTGGAGGGTAAGCCCATGGTGGCCCAACAATGTCATAACTAGTAACATGTAAAGATTCATGATGCTTGTATTTTTCAATAGGTAAGTGATACACACCTCTACTACTTGTACAACTAGATGTTTCTGAACCATAAAGAGGCATTTCAGGATAGTTGCTTATGATCTCTTCGTATTTAGAAGGTTTGTAATTTGCTCCAGCGATATCTGCTTGCTGTGCAAAGTTAAAACGATAAGGAGCAGAATAATTATTCATTCCGAAAGTTGTAGGACGAGAAGGGTCAATTTCATTGCAATATTCATGCAGCATTTTTGCAACCTTCCAACCGTTCTTTTTGTCGTGTTGTTCATGGATTTCATTTCCAGTACTCCACATAATAATAGAAGGGTGATTTCTATCTCTTCTAACCATGTCTTTGATATCTCTTTCTGCCCATTCCTTAAAGAAAACGTTGTACCCGTTAGGTACTTTTTCTTCTTCCCAAACATCAAAAGCCTCATCAAGTACTAACAATCCCAATTCATCACATACTTCTAAAAATTCACGAGAAGGTGGGTTGTGACTTGTTCTGATTGCATTTACTCCCATGTCCTTCATGATTTGTAATTTTCTTTCATCGGCTCTTTTGTAAACAGCAGCACCTAATGCCCCGTTATCGTGATGCAAACAAACCCCGTTAAAGCGAACTTTTTTATTGTTCAAGAAAAAACCTTCTGCACTGTAAAAAATAGAACGTAATCCAATAGTCGTTTCATAGGTGTCAACTGTTTTTCCGTTTTGAACAATAGTGGTTACCAATTTGTAAAGGTTCGGGCTATCGATATCCCAACGCATTGGATTTTTAATATCGTTATATACCGCAGAGACTGTAGAAGAATTGGCAGCAATTTCTATGTCATCACTGTTTGTGGCAACACTTTTTCCATTAGGATCAAAATATTCATGGTTTACCGTCGCTTTTACAGTTTTGTTACTTTTATTTTGAACTGTTGTTTCGTTTTGTACCACCGCCAATTTTTCTGTTACAGTTGGTGTAGTAATATAAGATCCCCATTGACCAACATGAACGGGTTCATCAATTTTTAACCAAACAGATCTATAAATTCCTGCTCCAGGGTACCATCTTGAAGATAAATCCTTAGGAGTTAACTTTACGGCAATGATATTGTCAGATCCGTCGTATTTCAATTCTTTACTAATATCAAATTCAAAACCGATGTATCCAAAAGGACGATTCCCGACAAAGGTTCCATTTACCCATACATGAGCATCATACATAGCACCTTCAAATTCAATACGAATTGTTTTTCCTTTTGCCTCCGATGGCATCGTGAAATGTTTGCGATACCATCCTGTACCGTGAAAAGGTAATCCACCGCAACGTGCATTGTATTTTTCATCAAAAGGACCTTCAATAGCCCAATCATGTGGTAAATTTAATTTTCTCCATTTGGAGTCATTGAATGCCGTAGTTTCGGCTCCTTCACTTTCTGCGTTGAAAAACAACCAGGATTTATTGAAGTTTTGACCTTGAGCAAAACTTGATGTAACGATAAAAATCGAAACTATCAGGATTACTACTGAAAACACATTTTTTTTCATTGTTGAATTTTGAATAAGATAAAGTTTAATTTTTTCTTTAAAAATGCTCTTAAAGCACGTGTAGTCTACAAAAATACCAATATACTGTAGTTTAAGTAGTCTACAAATGTCCAATAAACTAATACGAATGTGTTTTTGTAGAAGTGTAGAGCTTTTTTATTGCAGGAGAAGCCAGTTTAGATTGACCACTTTGTCCGCTCCCCAATCCGACTTAAAGACAACAACAATGTTTTGAACTCCTTTAACTTTCTCTGTGAGTTCCGTTTCTATAGTCTCCCATTGATTCCAACCACCCGTAAATTCAGCAGGGAAAGTGGCGATTAATTTTCCCTTGAAATGACCTAGCCTTACTTCAAAACTACCGTTTCTTTGTCCACATGCAACTCTAGCTTTTATTTTTGTAGCTTCACCATTACCAAAATCAACACGGTTGAATTTTACATAGCCCATCATTCGAGTATCGCAAACCATCCATCCTTTAGGTTCATTTCCACCAACAAATTCAGTTTTTGCCGAGGATATCTCACTATACCTATCTACCTGAATGGTATCATTAACTTTTGGCGTTCCAATTCCTCTCAGGGTAGGTTTTACTTTTTTGATAGTACCATCTTTGTTGAATTCCATGTAATCTGCTCGCATAGAACGTAGTTTGTTGTAACCACTGATTTCCCACCAATGATAAAATAAAATCCATTTGTTATTATATTTAACAATGGAATGGTGGTTTGTTCCGTTGCCAATATTATCCATGATTTTTCCTTGATATTGATAAGGTCCCATTGGGTTGTTACTTGTAGCATAAGCAATTGTATATCCTTCTTGTGGGAAAACATGAGCAAAAGTTAAATAGTATTTTCCTTTGTGTTTTAATGGGAAAGGCCCTTCAACATAACCGGCTGGTAAACCTTCTATTTTCATCCCGTTTCCATCAATCTCCTTCATGTTGTCTTTTAACTTGGCAACTTTTAAAGTTTTTCCACCTGCGTAGAAAATATAAGCTGTTCCATCATCGTCTAGTAGCAGTCCAGGGTCAATTCCATCAAGTCCTTTTATGTAGCTTTTTTTCCATTTAAATGGGCCTGTTGGAGATTTAGATACTCCAACTCCGATACGTCTAAAGGCACTTTCATCTTTGGGTTGAGCTGGGTAATAATAGTAATATTTGTCTCCTTTTTTTATACAGTCGGGTGCCCACATACTGTAAGAATTTTTTTTACCCCAAGGAACTTCATTTTGATCTAATACGCTTCCATGGTCTTTCCATGTATTTCCATTCTCAAGAGAAAAAGAATGATACCCCGGCATGCAAAATCTTGGGGCTTTCACTCCTTTTGGTGGAATTGCATCACAGGAGGGGTATACATATAGCTTGTTGTCAAAAACGCGAGCTGTGGGATCTGCGGTATATAAATGAGTTACTAATGGGTTTTGGGCGTAAAGTGTTTGTAACACGATACAGGCAAATAAAGTAATAATTAAGTTTTTCATGATGTTGTTTTAACTAGATCAAAACTAGGCATCATTTCTTTTTTACTTAGAAACAGATGATTTTCAAAGGGGAACAGATGGTTGGTCTTCTTTAAATAACTATTAGATTGAGCTTGTAAAAAAATGAAATAATGAATAGAAATAAAAAAGGCTGTCAATTGACAGCCTTTAAAAGTGAAATAGAAAAATCTATTTTTGGTTTTTAACAGAAAATTTACTTCCTTTTTTTACAACACCCTTTGCTGTGTGGTGTTGCATTCTAGAAGTTTTAAATCCTCTAATATATTGGTAATTGTAATTTTTATATTGATGAGTTAATCCCCAGCGTAAAATTTCAGTCGGTTCTTTTTCATTGTCTGCAGTTCTGTTCAAACCTATGGCATGAGGTGCACCTTTTACAACAGCTTTTATTTCAAAGTTGATACCGTCAGGAGACCATTGAACGGTGTTTTTCTCAGGACCGTCAGTAGTAATTAAAGAAGCAATACCTCCATCATAAGGCCAAACGCAAATTTCATGTCCACTGTTACTAATTGGATTGTAAGGAGATTTTACGTAAGGTCCTTTAGGGTTGTCAGCGATGGCAACACCATGTCTAATCTGACGACCACCAAAAGTAATAGCTTCACCCATTTGTTCTCCTTTATAGTATAAGTAGAATTTTCCTTTATAAGGAATAATACAAGGATCATGTACTTTGTGACTATCAAAATCACCTTTTTTCTCAACAGCGAATCTGTCTTGCTCTTCACCTTTCCAAATTCCGTTATCAGCAGGACTTAAAATAGGTTCTTTGCTTTTTGTCCATGGTCCGTTTGGAGATGTTGACCAAGCCAAACCAACTTGATTTTTAACACGAACACTGTAAGGGTTTTTCACTGTTTGGTAACATAAATAATACATGTCTTCATGTTTCATGATTTCAACTGTAAATACAGAACGATCATCATATTCACCAGCTTTTCCTCTTGCTACAGCAACTCCTTCTTCTTTCCAGGTGATACCGTCGGTAGAAGTAGCATACCAAATATCACATCTATCCCATGGGAATACTTTATCTTTTACAACATCTCCACCAAATCCTTGCGAAGGTCCAGTACTTCTACTAAACCATGTATAGTATTTTCCATCATGTTTGATGATGGCACTAGGGTCTCTTCTTACAACACCTTCCTCATATGCGAAATCCCCTTTTAAGTCATATGTTTGGTATTGAAAGAACCAATCATTTCCATAAATTAACTCATCATCCCAAAGCAATGCTCTTTTAGAAGCAGCACTTAATTTATCTTTATTTGTGATTCCAAGAAAATCTTGCTTCTCATCAGATAACTCTACTTGTTGTGGATTGTCATGAGAATGACCGCAATCCGCTTTTTTCTCGCATGAGAATAATGCTAGTCCAATGATTGCAGGAATAAAAAATTTCATTTTGTTCATTTTGTTCGTTTTATTTTAGTTTGTTTTTAAGCTAGAGTATTTGAATATGCGATAATTACGATACCAATAACCATACAGGCCAATCCTAAATATAATGAGTTTTTAGCTTTTAAAGATGCTTTAGCCCATTCCTTTGTGATCAATCCACTTACGATAGCAGTTACGACACAGGCAGTATTGAAAATAGCATATCCAACACTTCCTCCAAGTTCTTTTCCTAGTTTAAAGGCTGCATAGGCAAATACAACAGATGCCGCAAAATTAAAGACCCCCATGATACTCGTTAATAGAATGTTTTTACCTAAATGAGGTGTATTGAATTTTCCCCAAAGTTTTTTAGCAGATAATTGTTGGATAAAGTACACAGCAATGGCAACACCACCCGCCATGTATATAACATACATCACCGCAATAGCACTTTTCCAAGAAGCGTTCCCCTGTGCTTGTGATGCTTGATCAATGATTTCTGCTCCATAAGAATTTGCAAAGCTAAACCCTGTTGCTAGAAGTCCACCCACAATAGCAATTGTAATTCCGGTTACGATAGAGCCTCCTTTGTTAGAGTTTTCTTCGCTTTTTGCTTCTTCGTCTTTCTGACGAATGATACCCGCTCTTCCGTTTGCCATCACTCCAATCAGTACCACAACCAATCCTCCTAAGATTGTTAAGAAAACATTTGAAGCGGGGATGCCTCCGATGAAAAATGGGATAAGAGACCCAACAAGTATGATGGTTCCAATGAAAATTGAGAAACCTAAAGAAAGTCCAATGTGATTGATTGCTTTACCCCACATCATAGCACCGATTCCCCAAGCAATACTTGAAACAATCATCCCAATAAGTACATTTGATGGGATGGCTGACAAAACATCTGAAAAGCCGTCTATCAATAAAAAGGCAGCAATGTTGGGAACAACAAAAGTATTGATGGCGAAAAACATACTCCATGTGTTTTCAAATTCAAAGTCTTTTGTGAATTTTTCTGGTAAGGCATATAAGCCTAATAATAATCCTGCAAGAATTGCAAATAATACACCTGTTAACATATAATAATTTTAAGTTTAATTAATTCGTTTTATATAGATACTGTTACAATTACCAATCGAATTTAAAAATAGTAGTACTTTTAAACTCTTCTCCCGATTTTGTAATAGATTTAGGAGAATTGGCGATGTTTGGTCCGTTTTGATATCTGTGAGTTTCACAACAAAAGCCGCGATACTTTCCATATTGTTCTCCGTTTTCTCTTTTGATTTCGTCTGAAGTGTATTTGCCTGTGTATAATAACATACAAGGTTCTTCACTAAAAACGGTTAAAGATCTTCCGGATTCATTTGATTGTATTTGAGCAACCTCAATTAAATCAAAATTAGGATTGTCAAACGTGTAAAAGTGTTCAAATCCATCGTTTATTTGATTGTGAACTTCACCAATTACTTTACCATTTCTTAAATCATCGGCTTGATTGGATATGTCCAAAACTTCGCCAGTTCCCGCACCTGTTTCATCCATTACTTGTCTTTTATGTGTGTTTACTTTTGCAACATGTTTTTCAACTGTTGATGCAAACCCATCTAAATTAAAGTA
>NZ_JAQWGB010000040.1 GCF_029238425.1 Flavicella sp. | reverse complement strand
TATTATATGATTTTGAGTGTTAGGTTTTAAAAGGAATGTTATGAAGAAATATATTTTTATTTTGAGTTTATTGCTGATTCATTGCGATACGAATTATGAGTTTCCAGAGATTGTTTGTGCAGAAAATAATTTAATTGCAACACACACCATAGCTCAGGTTTTAGAGATGGCGGGATATGGCATTACTACATTTGAAAATGATATTATAATAGTTGGCTATGTAGTAAGTAGCGATGCCTCTGGCAATATGTATAAAACCTTGTCCTTGCAAGATGCTCCCGCAAACGCTACGGCAGCAATTCAGTTTTCCGTTGATAAAACCAATTTGTATGCGGTTTATCCTATCGGGAGAAAAGTGTTTGTGAAATTAAAAGGTCTTTCTATAGGTTATGGAAGAGGTGTGCTGCAAATCGGAAAAGCCATAGCGGGTGAGTTGGAGAGAATACCCTCCTCTGAAGTTTTCAATCATTTTTTTAGGAGTTGTGAGGTTGAGCAAATGGAACCGAGAGCCATAAAAATATCAGAAATTAATGAAAGTCATCTTCAAAGTTTGGTGGTTTTTGAAAATGTTCAGTTTGCTGAAGAAAATATAGGTGAGTCATTTGGTGATATAAGTTCTACAAAAACAATGGAGAGACTTTTGTGCCAAACAGCGGAAAATTGTGAGGAGCTCGGGACGATAAAATTAAATATTAGCGGTTTTTCAGATTTTAAGAATAAGCAACTTCCCGAGGGAAATGGAAATGTTCAGGGAGTGTTGACAAAATATTATTCGGAGTATCAGTTACAGTTAAGAGATGAGAACGATGTAGAGCTTGTAAACCAACGTTGTTCTATTGTAAATTCTGCTCAGGCCACTATTTCTTATCAGGAAATAATTGATTTGTATGCTGGTGCTTTGCTAGAGTTTGGTCTTGAAAAAAAATATGTTTTTGAGGGTTATGTTGTGTCTTCTGATCAAGAGGGGAATTTTGAGAATGTTTTATATATACAGGACAAACCTGAAAAACCGGAGGGCGGATTTAAAATTTTGATGGATGAAGAGGCAATTTTTGAAAAATATGCTCTTGGAGATAAAGTGTTTTTAGAATTGAATTATTTGTATTTAGATAAAATTGACGGACAATACACTATTGGAGTTTTTGAGAATGCAAGTATAGGAGCTATTGAAGGGGAGGATATAAGTCGTTACCTTTTTAATAGCAATGAGAATTATAAGATCATTCCAGAGCAAAAAAGATTGGCGGAGTTGTCAGTTGATAAAAATCAAAATACATTGGTGACAGTTTCGGAGCTGCAACTGAAAAAAAGTGAACTAGGTAAGGCCTATGCATATTATTCTGGAGAAGAAACAGCATCAAGAAGGCTAATGCTTTGTGAAGAGTCGAATGTACTAGAATTGGAAACTTTGGGTTCTGCAACGTTTTCAAATAAAAAATTCCCAACCAACAAAGGCTCTGTTACTGGGGTTTTATATAGAAATCAAGAACAGTTAAAAATGCAACTTCGCTCTTTAGAAGATGTTGATTTTGATCAATCATATGAGGAGTGTGCAGAGGTAATTGAAAATATTTTGATAACGGAAGTAGCGGATCCTGAAAATAGTGTAGGAGCCAGGTTTTTAGAATTGTATAATGCCGGAACTACATCCGTTTCTTTAAATGGTTGGAGATTGAACAAATATTTGAATGGTTCCAATAGTATTTCGTCTGGTGGACTTGATTTATCGGGTTATACAATTGATTCAGGAGGTTTATTAATCATTGCGAATACCGATTTTGATGCCCTTTTTAATGAGCAAGCTGATATTGTCTCAAGTTATATTTCTGGAAATGGGGATGATGTTTATGAGTTGGAAGATTCTGAGGGATCGGTTCATGATGTATATGGAGTAAAAGGAGAAGATGGAACTAATATGGTATGGGAGTATTTGGATGGCAAAGCGACTCGAAAAAAGGAGGTGATTAATGGAACTTCCATTTTTGATGCTTCTGAATGGATTATATATTCTAAAACTAATGGAAACAAACAAACAGCACCACAAGATTTTTCGCCAAATAGCTGGTGATTTTTAGTATTTTTTCTTTTAAGTTTTCCCTAAGTTAACATTCGGGTAGCATTGTAGCTAGGCCTATTTTATTGTTTTGATGATTTACCATCTTTAGGATTTTAACCTGTTAAAAAAAAGAATTGAATTTTGAGTAATAACAAATATTCAACTAGTATTTTGTCAAAGTCTCAATATGAATTTGTAGTTAATTCGGTAGTGGTTTGATGTTCAGATAACCCAAAAAAGAGGTTTTGTTGAAATGCTTTTTTACTTTTTATTTTGAGGTTGAAAGTATCTTTGTAACAGAAATTAGAAATTATGAAAAAAATCATTTCAGTAATGTTCGCCCTAGTTTTAGGAACCGTTGCAACGATTGCAGCAAATCCTGAAACAATGACAATCAATGAAAAATTAAGAAGTGAAATCGAAAGATTATTAGATCATCCTGATTTTTTAGAAAATGAAAAAATTATCTCAGCGAAAGTTGAGTTTTTAGTGAACCAAAGAGGAGAAATAGTGGTCCTTTTGGTTGACTCAAAAGACGAGAGAATAATTAATTTTATCAAAACTAGGTTAAACTACCAATCTGTAGTAAAAGCTTCTGAAGAGTTGAAAAACAAAAAGTTTTCTGTACCAATTAAGGTAATTAAAAAGTAACAAAATTAATAACGCTTAAAGCCCGAACTAAAAATGGAGTTCGGGCTTTTTTTATGCTTATTTTTTAAGAAGTATATATACCGGGAAGTGGTCGCTATAACCACCTTGGTAATATTTTCCGGAATAGGTTCTAAAAGGCTCGTATTTATGTCTACCCCTTGGATTTGTTAGAAAGGGGGCATTAAAGATATGTGCTTGTTGAAAGGTAAATTTATTAGGTTCTTGCTCAAAAAAGTTGATTGATAAAATGATTTGATCAAAGAGCATCCATTGCCCATAAAACTTAGAGGCTCCCTGTCCATTTTTATAGAGTTCTAAACTAGGGTTTCGGAAATTTTCATTCACCAAATGTTTTTGTATGCTATCATCATCAGGGTTGTCATTAAAATCACCCATAATTACAATTTTTGGATTCGCCTCTTCAATACTGTCTATTTCTTGATGCAAGATGGCAGCAATTTCAATTCTTTTTTTACGTGTTTCATCAAAACCAGATCTTTTAGAAGGCCAATGATTCACATAGATATGAATAATTTCATCATTCAATTTTCCTTTTACATAAAGAATATCTCGTGTGTAGTCTCTAACACTACTAGAATCATAAACTATAATCGGAATAGCTCTGGATTCTAAAAGTTCAAAATGATCTTTGTTGAATAAAAGCGCAGTATCAATTCCTCTTTCGTCAGGCGAATCATAATGAACGTAGTCGTATGGAAGGTATTGTAAAGCATCGGATTTTAATAAATCGTCTAAAACACTGCTGTTCTCTACTTCTGCTAAGCCGATGAAAATAGGTGGAAGTTGCGAATGATCTTCCCCAATACGAGTAATGGCTTTTCCAAGTTTTTCAACTTTTAATTGGTAACGATAAGGACCCCATTTCTTTTTTCCTTTCGGAGTAAATTCCCGGTCAAGGGTATGTGGGCTGTCTTCAGTATCAAATAAATTTTCAACATTATAGAAAGCAATAGAGATAG
>NZ_JAQWGB010000039.1 GCF_029238425.1 Flavicella sp. | reverse complement strand
GATGTTTTTAATAAAGATTCAATTCTTTGAGTGGTTCCTAATTCTGATGCTGCCGTTAAAAACATACAAAACACCATGAATAAGAATAAAGGTTTTCCTAAACTAGAAACCATTTTTTCTTTACTGATTCCTAGTTGAACTCTTTCTGTTAAAGGAAACTTCTGTCCGTAAAATAAAACTCCATAAATCATTACAGGGATAAACAATACTGAAACCATTGCTTGCCAACCTAGTCCCATAACGTCCATAATTATATAACCAGCAAGAGAGCCAATTACGATACCTCCAGGAAACCAAACATGAAATCTATTTAGCATTTTCGTTTTGTTTTCAGAATACATTGACGCAATCATTGGGTTCAATGCTGCTTCTACCATTCCGTTTCCGATTCCCACAAATAGAGTTGCTATAAATAGAGAAGTCATTGAAGTTGCTAACAAAGTCCATACAATTCCTATGGCATGCGTTACAAAAGCAATCCAAGTAATCTTTTTGATACCAAGAGTATCAACCAAAGGACCACCAATAATCATCGCTAGGGTGAATCCCCAAAAGGCAGGTGTAAAAGCGTATCCTATTTGCTCTAGCGTAAGACCGACACCTTCCGGACCGAATACCGTTTCAAGACGTGCTCTAATAGCGAAAGTCATTGCGGTAGTGATCAAAGCGAGACAACTTGCTAAGAATAATCTGTTTTTATTGATAATTTCCATGGTTTGTTAAGTTTAGTTTTATGCCAGTTTTCCAGCTTTTATTAGTAAGTTTTTTGTGAGTTCAATTCCTTCGATTTCTTCATGCTGACTTCCTTCGTATTCAACACCAATAAATCCTTTGTATCCTGATTTTTTAACCATTTTCATGATTTTGTAATAATCAATATTTTTTTCATCTCCATTCTCTAGAAAAGTGTTAGACTTAGCACTTACGGCTTTTGCAAACGGTAGTAGTTGTTCCATGCCTTTGTACCGGTCATATTCTTCAATACACTCTTTTTGTTTATTTTTATGAATACAAAAATTTCCGAAATCAGGTAAGGTTCCACAGTTTTCATTTTTTATATGAGAAAATACAGATTGCATCCAGTCACCATTAGAAGATAAGCCACCATGATTTTCTACGAGTACATTTATGTTCGCCTGAGCTGCATATTCAGAAAGTGTGTTTAAAGATTCTATTCCTGCATTAGCTACTTCTTCAGGAGTTCCATCACCACTTAAGTTTACTCGGATAGCATGACATCCAAGATGATGAGCTGCATCCACCCATTTGTAGTGGTTTTCAATAGTCTGTATTCTTTTCTTTTTATCACTATCGGCAATAGCTCCTTCTCTGTCAATCATTATCAAAACATTCTCAATGCCTTCTGCTTTTGCTCTTGAATTCATTTCATTCAGGTATGCTATGTTTTTGGCTTTGTCAAAAAAGAAACTATTGACATATTCCAAGCCAGTGCATCCTGTTTTATTAGCGATTGCTGCAAAATCTAAATGGTCAATTTTTTTAGCAAATAAAGACTTATGCAGTGACCATTGGGCTAAGGATATTTGAAAAAATAGTTCATTTTTCTTGGCAGTACAAGCAGTATGTGCTCCTAGTAAGGATAAGGCTGCACTTGCCTGTGTTGTTTTAATGATAAAATCTCTTCTTTTCATGTCTTTTAAGTGGTTAAACAAAACTAGGAAATAGAAATGTTTTTTGTGTTTGTAATTAGTCAGTGAAAGAATTTAAACATTTGTTTGGTTGATGATTTCTCTTAGTTTGAATTCGTTTGGTGAGCATTTTTCGTATTTTTTAAAAACGGTTGAAAAATATTGGCTCGTTGTAAATCCACAGGTGTAGGCAGCCTCTGCGATCGTTAAATTTGGTTTTTCAAGTAGTATTGTTTTAGAATATTCTAACCTCCTGATGGTTAAATAGCGCATGGGAGTTAGGTTGGTAAGTTGCTTACAGTGGTGTGTAAAACGAGTAAGTCCGACACCTGCAGATTTTGCCATTTTTTCTATGGTCCATTCCTCTGAAAGGTTGTTTTCTAGTTCGCTTAAAAACAAGCTTACTGATCTTGAGCTGTCAGTAAGGGTTTCGTTAAGAACAACGTCTCCTGTGTCTAGTAGGTCTAGTAAAAGAATCAAAAGGTAGTTTATCAGTAGTCTTATTCTAGAGGCGTTGCTGCCGTTTTTGTCAGTGTTTATAGCATTGTTTATTCTTGAAAAACAGCTTCTTACTCGTTGGTCAGTCTTCCAAATTGATTTTTCATTTTGACGCAGAATTTGTGTGAGTCGTGCTAAGTCATCAGGAGTCATGCTGATCCATTCAGGCCATTCCCACTCTTGATGAGGTCTCCTTACTCCCAGGTCGATAATCACCCAATAAAATTTACCCATTCCGACATTTGGGTTTCCTACTTTGTGAGCTTCCCAAGGTCTTGTTATGGTAAGATGGTCTGGGGTGAGTATTGTTTCTTTGCCTTCTTGAGCATAAGGCATGGAGCCTGATTCCAAAAAATGAATTTCTATTCCTTCGTTTCTGTGCCAGTCCAATCCCCAATCTTGTGGTTTGTTGGCATCCCAATAACCAATGCTGTTTAGTCCAAGAGTATTGTTGTCTAAACGATCTCCGGGATACGAATGTCTTGCAAGAGCTTTGAACTTGAGTTTTTTGCGATTGAATGCATCTGTTAGGGGTAAGCAGGTGTCTGCATGATAAACAATACCGTCTGCTTCGTAAGGCTGAATTTTTTGTTTGTAATTAGTCACTGAAGTAATTTGAACATTAGTACCGTGCAAAATAGTTAATTTAGACCAATAGAGTTGGCAAATACATTTATTTTTTGTCATGTACTGTATCTTTTAGATCTAATCGATAGAAAAATAAACTTAAACTAATGCTATTCATGAGTGAGAAAATTAAATATGATGCCATCGTTATAGGTACCGGAATATCTGGTGGTTGGGCTGCAAAAGAATTATGTGAAGGAGGCTTAAAAACCTTGGTTTTGGAACGAGGTAGAATGGTGAAACATATACAAGATTATCCAACGATGCATGACGATGTGTGGGATGATAAACATCGAGAAAAACGAACGAAAGAGGATGCTAAGAATCAGTTCAAGCAAGGAAGGTTGTGGGGAGGTTATGCAACAAGTCCAGTTCGGAAACATTGGTTTGTAGATGATGTGAAACATCCCTACAATGAAAAGAAAAAATTTGATTGGATTCGTGGGTATCATGTAGGAGGTCGTTCCATTATGTGGGGGAAGCAAACATACCGTTGGAGCGAAATGGATTTTGAAGCAAATAAAAAGGATGGTCATGGAGTAGATTGGCCAATTCGTTACAAAGATATTGCTCCTTGGTATGATAAAGTTGAGACTTATATCGGAGTCTCAGGTCAAAACTTGGGATTAGACCAGTTGCCAGATGGGAAATTTTCACCACCAATGGAGTTGAATTGTGTAGAGAAAGATTTACAAAAGAAAATATCAGATTCTTTTGATGATAGACTTTTGACTATTGGTAGGGTTGCCCACTTAACAGGGAATGCAATGCATGAAGGAAGGTCAAACTGTCAGTATAGAAATAGATGTGATAGAGGTTGTCCTTTTGGTGGATATTTTAGTAGTAACTCTTCGACGATACCAGCTGCTGAAAGAACTGGAAATATGACCTTAAGACCCAATTCTATCGCTTATGAAATTGTATATGATGAGAGCACAAAGAAAGCTTCTGGTGTCAGGGTAATAGATACATTGACAAAAGAAAAATTATTCTTTGAGGCCGAGGTGATATTTAATTGTGCATCTGCAATAGCTTCTGCTGGAATTATGTTGCAATCAAAATCTAAACGTTTTCCAAACGGTTTAGGGAATGATAGTGGAGAATTGGGACACAATGTAATGGATCATCATTACCAAGTGGGAGCTTCTGCATTGGTAGAAGGCTTTGATGATTCCTATTATAAAGGAAGAAGGCCAAATGGTTTTTATATTCCGCGTTTCCAAAATCTGAAGGATGCATCGGAGAAAAAAGAATATTTACGTGGATTTGGTTATCAAGGAGGTGCGAGTCGAGGGAATTGGAAACAGGCAGTCTCTGAATTGAGTTTTGGAAAAGATTTAAAAGATAAAATTCTAAAGCCCGGTACCTGGAGTGTTGGAATGGGAGCTTTTGGAGAGTGTTTGCCATATCATGAAAATAAAATTTCTTTGAATTATGATACATTAGATGAGTGGGGTTTGCCGACAATTGATTTTGACGTTGAGTACAAAGAAAATGAAATGAAAATGCGTGAGGACATGAAAAATCAAGCAGTTGAAATTTTAAAGCAGGCTGGGTATAAAAATGTATGGGGCTTTGATAAGGAAGCAATTCCAGGGAAAGGTATTCATGAAATGGGAACAGCAAGAATGGGAAGAGACCCGAAAACATCTGTTTTAAACAAATTTAATCAAGTTCATGCTGTAAAGAATGTATATGTAACTGATGGAGCATGTATGACATCATCGGCGTGTCAGAATCCTTCATTGACCTATATGGCTTTGACCGCAAGAGCAGCAGATCATGCAATTAAAGAGTTTAAAAAGAATAAAAAATCATAGAGTTATGGATAGAAGAAGTGCACTGAAAAATTTAACTATGAGTTTGGGGTATGCTGTGGCCACACCTACCATAATGAGTATTTTAAGTTCCTGTACCGAGCAAACGGTTTTATGGAAGACTCAATTTTTAACTAAAGAAGAACAAAAATCAGTAACAGAATTAGTGGATATTATCATTCCAACTTCAGATGTTGTTGGAGCATTGGATGTTAATGTGCCTCAGTTTTTGGATTTGATGTATAAGGATATTGAAACGGAAACCAACCAAAAACTATTTAGAAACGGAGCTGCAATTTTTGCTGATAAATTTCAAGAGAAGTTTGGTGTGTCTGTTTTGAATGGGAAAAAGAAAGAATTTGAAGCATTGTTAACGGAGTATTTTGAGTTGTCAGAAGAAGAAACAAAACATGTATTGTGGTTTCAAAAAACACCTATGCATAAGGTTTCAAGAGAAAAGATGGAATCTTATAATGTTTATAAATTTTTATTGTCGGTTCGTTATTATGCAATATTTGGGTATTGTACTTCAGAAAAGGTGGGAGAAGAAGTCTTGAGTTATGATCCTATTCCGGGGCAGTATAATGGATGTATCCCGGTGGAAGAAGTTGGTAACGCCTGGTCAATATAATGATCATGAAAAAGATAATAATAGTAGCATTGATTTCTGGATTGTTTTTGATTGCCTGTAAGAGTGTTAGGAAAAAAACTGAAGAAATTCAGAATAAAAATGAATGGGTGTCCTTATTAGATGAGAATTCTTTAAAAGGGTGGGTTGTGAAAATAACCAGGCAACCCCTTGGCGAAAATTATAAAAATACTTTTCAAGTACAAAATGGTGTTTTATCTGTGGACTATGATGCTTATGATAATTTCAATGATAGTTTCGGACATATATTTTATGATAAAGAGTATTCTGATTATAAATTTAGGATGGAGTATCGATTCACTGGAGAGCAATTAGCAGGTGGAGGAAATTGGGCGAAAAGGAATAGTGGAATAATGGTTCATTGTGAAAATCCTCGTCAAATGGGAATAGATCAAAAGTTTCCGGTTTCTTTGGAAGTTCAATTACTCGGAGGACTGGGTGATGGTGAACGTACCACAGGAAATGTTTGTACTCCAGGGACGCATGTTGTTATTGATGGAGAATTAATAAAAAAACATTGTGTAGATTCAAATTCTAAAACATATGATGGAGATCAATGGGTTAAAGTAGAAGTGGAGGTTAGGAATGATTCCATAATCAAGCATTATATTAACAATGAGCTGGTTTTAGAGTATGCTAATTTTGAGGTAGGAGGCAAGGTAGATGCTAACAAAGAGTTGTGGCAAAGTAAAGAAGGGAAGCCTTTGAGTAAGGGTTTTATTTCTTTACAGAGTGAAAGTCATCCTTGTGAATTTAGAAATATTGAAATAATGGAATTGTAACACATAGGTCTACTTATAGTTTAGTGGATCTATTTGTATAGCTTTGAAGCTTCGTCAAAGATTTGATAAATGGTGTTGATATCAATGTCTTGGTTTGTAGGTATAGGAAAAATTTTTATTCTTGTTCTGTCCCCTTGAATCAAACTAGGGTGTTCCATTTGAAAACCTCTGGCGATACCAATATAGGGTTCGCTGGTTTTTTTATCCTTCCATATATAGCAAAAAGGTTTCTTATTATAATAATAAGAGGGAAGACCATACTTCCATTCTTCGGAAATAAATTCATGATAATTTAAAATAATATCTCGCAGGGCAAAAAGAACACTTCTATTAGGTTCAATTTGCTTGAGGTAGTAGTCTTCAATTTTTTCTTTCATGGTGATTAATATAATGGTATCCCAAAATAAAACTCCAATACTTTGGCTTTAAAAAAGTAATCATATTTAGATCTTATGACATCATTTTCTGCATTTTCAAAACGTAATCTAGCCAAGCTATAATCAAAGGAATTCATCAGACCTAAGTCAAATTTTTCTTGAGAATAACGAAAGGATTCTTTTCTCGCTGCCAAGGTTTTTTCGGAAGCTTCAAAAACGGCATAGGCGGAAAGGACATCATTGTAGCTTTGGTTGACTTTACTTTTTAAATCTATTTTAGCTTGTTCTAAAGCCAGTTTGCTTTTTTCAAGATTTATTTTTGAACGTCTTACACCGTTAGAGTTATCTAGTCTGTTGAATATTGGAATATTCAATCTCAATCCGAAAGAATGGTTTGCTCTGTCCGATATTTGTTGGTCAAAGCTAGGAGGTGTATATAATTCAGATTGAAAGTAACTTGTATTAAAAGAATATCCAGCTGAAAGAGTGGGGTGGTAAATACCTTTAGAAAGTTTCAAGTTGTCCTCGCTTATATCTACAGTAACTTCAGCATTCTTAATGTCGTTTCTTGTTTCTAGTGCCTTAAGATATATTTCAAAAGGAGTTTTTTCAAGAATTGTTGTAGAAGCTATTTCAATAGAATCTGTAATTCTAAATGATTTGTAATCTACAATAGAAAGTATATTTGCTAGATTTATTTGTGAAATTCGAACTTGGTTTTCAGAGTTGATTATTTGCTGACTTTGTGTAGCAAGGTTGGATTCAAATTCTAGCAAGTCACCTTTAGGGATGGTTCCAGCTTCTGCCAATTCTTTACTTCTGTCGTATTCAGCTTCGTTGATTTCAAATTGCCTTTTAACAGTTTTTAAGGATTCTTTGTTGAAGGCGACTTGTAGGTATGCGTTGATGATGTTTAAAGAAATATTATCCTTCATGTCATCTAATTGATACTGATTGGCTAGTATTCCAAGATTGGCTTTGTGCAATTGTCTAATGTTCCTAAGTCCGTCATATAACATAACATTTGAGTTGATCCCTAGACTTGAGTTTTGGGTTGTCGCCGTAACATTTAAATTGGTTGTCGGGTCTGGATTCAAACCTGTATTCCAAGAATGCCCAATACTAGAAGTTAAATTAGGAAGGAAATTTCCAATGGCTCCTCTTTTTGAAATTTCAGCTGTTTCCAAATCTAGTTCGGACTGTTGGATAGAGATGTTATTTTCTAAAGAGTACAATATACAGTCGCTTAAGGACCAGGTTTTTTGGGCAAAGGTTGAAAAACAACAAAGTAAAAGCCCTATGAATACGAGTTTTTTCATAATTAATTTTTCTTGTCGTTATCTTCTTTTGTTGCTTTGTTCCAAACTTTGATATTGTCAGACTCTTCGATACCAGATATGATTTCAACATTGATACCGTCTGAGATACCTAATTCTACATCTCTTTTTTCAAAGGTTTGAGGTTCGGTCTCTACTTCTACATAAGGTTTTTCAGTTTTTCTATCGTATTGAAGCAA
>NZ_JAQWGB010000018.1 GCF_029238425.1 Flavicella sp. | reverse complement strand
TCCTTCCTTTAAACCTATAAAAGAAATTTCAAAATCTCTCAACTCTTTCATAATGAACATCAATTTGAGCGTGCAAAGATATAAAATTTCATTTTATAATAAACAAAAGAAATTAAAATTTACACATTAATATTTTTTTCTAACTTTTAAACTATCCTTTGTTAAGGTTTTATAAGCATTTCTAGTTTTTACAATTTTCAATCCCGTAAACAAAGCTTCTTTAAATGACGAGGCATCTGCCTTATTTTGTCCGGCTATTTCAAAAGCAGTTCCATGATCCGGAGAGGTTCTAACCTGATTCAATCCTGCTGTAAAATTAACACCATTACCAAAAGCCAAGGTTTTAAAGGCAACCAATCCTTGATCGTGATACATCGCTAGCACCCCATCAAAACCTTTATAATTCTCCGAACCAAAAAAACCATCGGCAGCATACGGACCGTAAACCAACTTTCCTGTTTCTTGAATTTCCTTCAATGTAGGTCGCACTATATCTTCATCTTCATTCCCAATCACTCCATTATCACCACAATGTGGATTCAAGCCAAGCACGGCAATTTTTGGTTTAGCAATCCCAAAATCTTTTACCAAGGTTGTATGCATGGTTGCTACTTTAGATAAAATGAGCTCTTTGGTAATCGTTTCCGACACTTTTGCAACCGGAACATGACCTGTAATCAATCCCATTCTCAAAGAATCAGTCATCAATATCATCAAACTATCACCTTCTAATTTATCTTCTAAGAACTCTGTATGTCCTGCAAATTTAAATTCTTCCGATTGAATATTATCTTTACTGATAGGTGCAGTTACTAACAAATCTACCTTACCTTCTTTCAAAGCTTGGGTAGCAGCATCCAAAGATCTCAGTGCAAAAGCACCAGACTCTTTTGTTGGATTACCCAGTTCCATTTTCACCTCCTCTTTAGTTACAGAAATTAAATTCAATTTTCCGTCCACTACTGAATCCAAAGATTGAATTCCCTGCACAGGAACCTCTAACTTGAGCATATTTTTATGAAAAGTAATCACTTTAGTAGATGCAAATAAAATAGGAGTACAAAAATCCATCATACGCTTATCTGCAAAAGTTTTTAACACAACCTCAACACCAATACCATTGATATCACCCACTGAAATCCCAACCTTTATTTTTTGCTCTTTCTCCATTCAACTACTTTATTATTCTTATTTTTGAGGAATCAAAAGTAATCATTTAAATTGACAATTTTATGTTCACAGGTATTATAGAAAAACAAGGCTTAGTAAAAGAAATCACTCAAGAAAACGACAACTTACATATCACTATTTCTTCTGAGTTTACCTCTGAACTAAAAATCGATCAAAGCGTAGCACATAATGGTGTTTGTTTGACAGTAGTTGCGATCGATAAAGATCTATACACGGTAACCGCGATTAAAGAAACTCTAGAAAAAACCAACTTAAATACTTTACAAGTAAACGACTCCGTCAATCTTGAAAGAGCCATGAAGCTAGGAGATCGTCTAGATGGACATATAGTTCAAGGACATGTGGACCAAACCGCTACCTGTACTGCGATCACTAATGAAAATGGAAGTTGGGGATTTACGTTTTCTTATGACCCTAATAAAAATAACGTAACCATTGAAAAAGGTTCCATTACCATTAACGGAACTAGTTTAACGGTTGTGAATTCTCAGAAAAACGAATTCAGCGTAGCAATCATTCCTTATACATA
>NZ_JAQWGB010000013.1 GCF_029238425.1 Flavicella sp. | reverse complement strand
TAAGTATTGAAAACCCTGTAGAGAAAACCGTTGACCTAGCTCCGGAAGATTATATCATATTTGAGGGAGATACCATTAAAAGCTATACTGCTTATAATTATAGCAAAGCTGGTGTTATTGAAATTGCTGACGAAAACAATTTTGGGATAGATGATTATTATTTTAGTGTCAAAGTAACCACTAAAAATGGAGAGTCTATTAGTTCTGCTACTTTTGAGGATATTTTTCATTTAGGAGTCGGACCGGGATTGGTCACAAATTTATTGTATTCTCCTATTGCACAGAATTTAGTAACAAACACAAATGCTACTACAACTCAACCCTATCTTATTACAGGAAATCCTGATGTAACATTTTCTTTGGCTAGTGACGAAGAAAAATTAGTTATTGACTCACAAACAGGAATCATTCGTTTGCAAGATGATTATACTACTACAGCCAACGACACTATTTACCCTACAGTTGAAGTTACAAGTAATATAAGTCAAGAAATAACTGAATTCCAAGGATCAAGCTTTTTATTTTTAGTAGCTTCTAATAGTCCCGTTGATCTACCGAAGCAAACAAATTATTTTTTCTACCCAACATTACAAGCAGAAAGCAAATTATATGGGTACGAAAAAACCATTCTTAAACCTGGAGATGTAACCGAAGCTAAAACTTGGTTACAAGCTGCTCCTGCTCCACTTGCCGATGAAGAAAGGCCTGACTCTGTAATTGGGAACAAATCTCTTTGGACCAACATGACTGCTGGTGATTGGGAACCACATGAATCATTTATTACCATCAACCCACAAGACTTAACGCAATATAAACTAGGTTACAATCTTGCTACTGTTTTCTATACTAAAAATCAATATGTTGAATATAAAACGGATGGAGGAACACCAACGGAATTGGAAATTTATATTTCTACAAACTATACCGGTGACGATGAAACGTCAACATGGACACAGATAAACGATCAACTTTCTTGTCAAATTAATACAACTTCTGGTACTCCATTTATTGGAACTCCATACCCTGGTGATCAAAAGCTAGGAGATGGTGACCCCGATGGAAGGAAAGATACATCAAGAAATGCAGATGCGAAATGGGTAAGAAATGAATTAAACTTAAATCCATACAAAGATTCTAAAAGCTTTGCTTTAAAATTTAAAATTGTAGCGACCTATACCGGACCAGGGAAACCAAGTTCAGGTTCAAAAGGTAGGCCAGGAAGATACTATGTATCGGATGTACATTTCAAAGCTTCAGAGGAGTAAATCATTTCAAAAAAACTATTCAAATGAAAAATATTATAACATTATTCATAGCTTTTACTTGCTTCTCATTTATTGGGATTGCACAAAAAGCAATCACCGGAAAGGTATCAGATTCGAGTGGGAATCCACTACCTGGAGTATCAATTGTATCCAAAGGAGAAAACAAAGGAACCATTTCAGATTTCGATGGATTCTTTTCTTTAAACGATATCAAAGAAGGAGCAAAACTAACTTTTAGCTATATGGGATTCGAAACCCAAGAAATAGTAATTACAACCAACAATACACTACATATAAAACTTAGAGAGTCTAATGTTAGTTTAGAAGAAGTTGTTGTAGTTGGGTATGGAACTGTTAAAAAGAAAGACTTAACCGGATCGGTAGCATCTATTGACGCCGAAGAATTAGTCAATACTGCAACTACTAATTTCGATCAAGCTTTGGCAGGAAGGGTATCTGGAGTTCAAATTGGCTCGGTAGATGGGACGCCCGGAGAAAGTCTTAATATTGTTATTAGGGGTGGTAACTCCATTACAGGAGATAACTCTCCTCTTTATGTTGTTGACGGAATTCCATTAGAAGACTTTGATCCGGCTAGTATCAGTACCAATGACATCGAAAGTTTCGATATTTTAAAAGACGCTTCAGCAACCGCTATATATGGATCTAGAGCTGCCAACGGTGTAATTATCATTACTACGAAAGAAGGAAGAAGTGATGGAAAAACAGATGTAAAATTCAGCATTGCACATAGTTTACAATGGATTCCAAACAGACTTCAAGTTTTAGGTCCCTATGACTATGTTCTTTACCAAGAACAAATAGCGAGCGCTTTAGACAATTATACCCCTGGACAATATACCAATTACTTCAAAAGAGACTGGGTTGATAAAGAATTGTATCGAAATACAGAAGGTACAAGCTGGCAAGATGAGATTTTTCAATTAGCTGAAACATCCCGTTACAATTTGAGTTTAAGCGGAGGTAACAAAACAACTAAATTATATTTCTCAACAGAGTATCTAGATCAAGAGGGGACTATGATCAATACTGGCTTTAAAAAATATTTGAACAACCTAAAGTTTACGCACAAACTCAATTCAAAAACAACCTTTAATGGTTACCTTCAATACTCACATTTAGACAGAACTGGACCTACCATTTCTGGGAACAAATACACAAGTGTCATTAGAGATGCCGTTCAGTTTAGACCTGTAGAGCCCATTAATGATGATGGATTGGAAGAAGGAGGATACGATTTTGATGATATCAACCAAAGGTATTTATTCAACCCTGTAAAAAACCTTGAAAACACAGATAGGTCAAATCGCTCTGATGTAATTCGTGGTAGTTTGGCCATCACACATAAATTCAAACCAAATTTGTATTTAAGAGTTTCAGGTACTTATCAAGTAGACAACAGAAAGGAAACTTTGTTCTTTGGTTTAGACACACAACAAGGTCGCAGAGGTACAGATCATATTAACGGAACACTTACAACCAGAAGATATCAAACTCTTTCAACTTCCAATACGTTAACTTATAAAAAGAAATTTGGGAAAAATAGTTTTACAGTTTTAGGAGGACTCGAAGCTCAGGCAAGAGATAGTGAATATGCTCGTATGAAAAATTCGGAGATTCCAACAGATTTGTTTGGAATGGCTAAACTAGATTTAGGAACCTCTCCTTCCATCCCGGTAACACAGTTATCTGCCAATACATTACTTTCATATTTCGCAAGAATTAATTACAGCTATAAAAATAAATATTTATTAACGGCAACCTATAGAGCGGATGGTTCTTCTAAGTTCAGTGAAGACAATCGTTGGGGTTACTTCCCGTCTTTTTCTGCCGGATGGAAATTAAGTGACGAAAATTTCATGATGGATCTAGATGCTGTTTCTTTCGCTAAGTTAAGACTTGGTTGGGGAAAAACCGGAAACAACAGAATTGGAGATTATGATGCTTACAGTCAACTGAATGCAAGTGTTTCTAGCGGATACATCTGGGGAACTGGTCAAAATTACACCCCAGGAGCTTATCAAAGTAATTTAGGAGTACCTGATTTACGTTGGGAAACAACAAGTCAGACAAATGCTGGTTTAGATTTAGGTTTTTTCAATCAAAAATTACAAGCCACAGTTGACTACTACAAAAAATCAACATCAGATCTATTATTAAAAGCAGAAATGGCACCACACACAGGTTTTGATAGAGTACAGCAAAATGTAGGAAAGGTTCAAAATGCTGGTTTAGAAATTACTTTAAACTCAGTTAATTTCACGTCGGACAAATTTAGATGGACCTCCTCCTTTAATATTTCATTCAATAAAAATGAAACCATTGCACTTAATGATGGACAGGATGCAATTTTTACAGATCCTGAGTGGAGCAATAGCTATTCTGAATATCAATACATAACAAAAGTAGGTCAACCTGTTGGAATGATGTATGGTTTAGAGTTTGATAGAATTTACCAAGTAGACGACTTCAATTGGGATAATGCCTTACAAACGTATATTTTAAAAGAAGGAATTCCTGATAACGGTACTTTACCTGTTGCTCCCGGAAGTGTTAAGTTTATCGATCAAAATGGAGACGGAACTGTAAACGACCAAGATAGAGTTGTCATAGGAAATCCACATCCAAAACATTTTGGTGGACTTTCTAACACTTTCGAATTTGGAGATTTTGACTTCAACTTTCTTTTACAATGGTCTTATGGTTATGACATATTAAACGCTAACAAAACTGTTTTTGGAGTACCTGAAGCTGGTAGAAGAAATGGATTTCCCGATTTAATCAACGCTTGGTCTCCTACCAATACAGATACAAATGTAGGAACAATAAGATATTCTAATGTTTATGGTGCTGCACCTAAAGGTAATAGAATTGACAACAGGCATATCGAGGATGGATCGTATTTAAAACTGAAGGCCGTATCATTCGGATATAATCTTCCTTCTGTTTTTGCTAAACAGTTAAAATTAAAAAGTTTACGTGTTTTTGTAACAGGTCAAAATTTATTTACATGGACCAATTACTCTGGTTATGACCCAGACGTTTCTGTGGGGAAATTTGGGGCTTTAACTCCAAACTTAGATTACTCAGCTTATCCACAGAGTACGACAATCATGACAGGACTTGATATTATATTTTAATGAAAAATTCAGAAATCTAAAAAATCTAAAAAATGAAAAAATTATATAAAATACTTTTAAGCTTGTTCGCTATAGCAGCGATGAGCTCGGGTTGTTCTGATTTTTTAAATGAAGAGCCTCAATCTACATGGGGTATCAACGACTTTTACTCAAACAGTACCGAAGCAGATATTGCTCTTGCTGGAATCTACTCACAATTTGCGAGCGACCAAGTATACGGTCAAGCCATGTCCATTATCATGGAGTCTGGTACAGATGAAGGTTATTATAACAGAAGATACAACGAAAATTGGACTGTTGGTTTGTACCGACACACAGCAGCAGACAATGATGTTAAAAACTTATGGTCTTATTTATACCAAGTTATAAACCTAAGTAACATATTTATTGAAAAATTAGATCCTGCAGGATTCGAAGATGATGAATTCAACAGATACATTGGTGAGGCTAAATTCTTAAGAGCTCATGCTTTTTCTTTATTAGCTTCTTGGTTTGAAGAGGTTCCAATGCCTTTATCATCTACTCTTGATCAATCTGCCAATCATCTTAAACCTGTTAGTCTTGAGGAATTATATACACAAATTATTGAAGATTATACGTTTGCTTCAGAACATTTACCGTTGATTAGCGATGCTAGTTACATTCCTGGGAGAGCTAATAAAATGGCCGCACATGGATTGATGGCACGTGTTTACTTAAAAATGGCCGGTTATCCTTTACATGACAACTCTAAATACTTAAAAGTTCTAGAGAAGTGTGAAATTGTCATTAACTCTGGAGAACACAGTCTTACTCCTTCTGTTGTTACAACTGACATTGTAGATGGAGAAGAGGTGATAACAATTGTAAGTGACAACTACAGAAAACATTTTCTAAACTATATAGAAAATGTATACGACACACAAGAAACCCTTTTTGAAATTTCTTTTAAATACTTGAGAGAATCAGGGATTGATGCACATGGAAGAATTGGAGGAATCAATGGTCTTGCTTTTAATTATGGAGGAGGAGACGATGGGTATCCTGGTGCATATGCCATGTTTAACACAACTCCTGTGGTAAGAGATTTATTTGTCTCAAATGATGAACTTTTAAGAAAAGCTTGGAATGTGCCAGCAATGCAGTACACTGCGAGTGGAGATGCTAAAGCTGTTACGAGTACACTTGCTTCTAATTATTGCCCTGGTAAATTTCGTCGGTGGGAACCAGCAGATTTTGATGATTTAATTGACTCACCTCCCGCAGGAGAAATAGACCCATATATTTTACTCGAAGCCAACCCAACTCCCAATAGAAATTTTACGGGAATTAATATTCCTGTATTGAGATATGCCGATATTCTGCTAATGCATGCTGAAGCTGACAATGCCCTAAATGGACCTACGGCTTCTGCTATTGGATATTTAGATGAGGTGAGACGACGCGCTGGTTTGGATTATATTCAAAATACGGGAAGAGCCGGAGCTGTTTCGACCCAAGAATTATTTTTTCAAGAAATTGTAGATGAAAGATTACGAGAATTCTGTTTCGAAGGAAGAAGGAAACACGATTTGATTCGTTGGGAATTATTAGGTACAAAATTAGAACTCTTAAATGCGGCCATAATTGGATCGCCTGATTTTAAACCTACCGATGAAAATCATAAAGCTTTTCTAAGATCTGGTGAGTTCTTTGATGCATCAAAACATATGTCACTACCCTACCCTTTACAAGAAGTTAACTTAAATAAATTTTTAGACCAGAAACCTGGTTGGTAACCATTTTCAAACTCATGAAACAAACCTAGTATTTCCTATATTTATTTGAAATCCTAGGTTTTATTGATTTATAAACAAAACATTATGAAATTTAAAATTACCTCCTTATTTATTTTTATTCCGTTTATTTTTATCGCTCAGCATAAAAAACATCCCAATATAGTGTTGATTCTTACAGATCAACATAATGCAAATGCATTAAGTTACATGGGAAATACCAATGTGAGTACTCCTAACCTAGATCAACTTGCAAAAACAGGAATGCATTTTGACAATGCCTATGTGACTTTTCCTTTATGTACCCCTTCAAGATCTAGCATGTTCACGGGAAAAATGCCACATGCGATTGGTGTCAACTCAAACAAAGATGGAGACAACCAAATCATTTCCAATGAAAAACAAAATGTATTAGGTACTGTCTTAAAAAATGTTGGTTATGATTGTGCCTATGGTGGGAAATGGCATGCACATGAAGCTAGCATGTCGGCCGGAAATGGTTTTGAATTTATCGCTCCTATGGGAGATATAGGATTGGCAGAAAAGAGCATCGAATATATTAAATCAAAAAAAAAATCTGAAAATCCTTTTTTCTTAGTAGTGTCATTTGACAACCCTCATAATATTTGTGAGTGGGCTAGGAATGAACCTTTACCGTATGGTAATGTTACTCTACCAAATATTGATGATACTCCTCAACTTCCTGTAAATTTCGAAAAGTCAAAAAGTTTTCCTGAGGTAGTACAGTTGGAACAAAATGCTAACAGAAAAGTATATCCTACCGGTAACTATACCAAGGAAGATTGGAGAAATTACCTATATGCCTATTACCGCCTTGTTGAAAAAGTAGATGTCGAAATTGGAAAAATTATAAAAGCTATAAATCAAAATGACCTTAGAGAAGAAACTTTAATTATATTCACCTCAGATCATGGGGATGGTAATGCTGCCCACGGCTGGAATCAAAAAACAATACTTTTCCAAGAAAGTGTTAAAGTTCCCTTTATAGCAAATCATCTAGGAACTATCAAACCTAGTAAAAAAGCAAATAATACTTTACTTTCAAATGGCCTAGACCTCTACCCTACAATCTGTTCCTATGCTGGTGCAGTTAGAAATAACTTACCTGGTGAAAATTTAAAGCCCATCTTCCTAAACCCTAAAAAAAATATTGAAAGAAATTTTGTTGTTGTGGAAACAAAATTTGAGGGAAAACAAGCTCTTGGAACAATCGGTCGTTCAGTAATAACAAAAAAATACAAATACATACTTTACAACTGGGGAAAAAATAGAGAACAATTATTTAATTTAGAAAAAGACCCCTATGAAATGAATAATTTAGTGAGTTCTAAAAAACATATCAAGGAGTTAGATGGCTTTAGAGATATCCTTCACAACTGGTGTATTGAAAATGAAGATCATAAATTTTTGAAAAAAATAATCCTTCCAAGCAAAAGTAAAATTTCATCGAGTACATTATTTATAACACCATATTAATCTCCTATGAAATCTTTCAAATTCATTTATCTACTTATATTATTTGCATGTGCCTCTCCTTCTATAGAGAATTCAATTGCCCTAACCAGAGAAAATTGGTTGGTTGAACAGCAGGAAGGTGGTTCTGTTTTTTTTACTGAAAAACAGATGGAAATTATTGATGCAGAAGGCTGTACCGTTTGGTATAAAAACAACCTCCAAGCACCAATTCAAATAGATTTTGTGGTGGAGGTTATAGATAAAGGTGGTCCCTATGATCGTGTTTCTGATTTGAATTGTTTTTGGATGGCGAATGACCCAAGTTCTCCTAATGATTTCTTCAAAAACAGTTTAAATAGAAATGGTAAATTCAACAATTACCATAGTTTAACACAGTATTATGTTGGATTTGGAGGACATAACAACACAAAAACGCGCTTTAGAAGATACAATGGTGAACAAAATAGACCGCTCCTACCAGAACATGATTTGAATGGGGAACTTTATCAAATCACTGCCAATAAAAACATTCACATCACCATCAGTATCCACAACAATACAACTATATATAAAAAAGATGGTAAAATAATTTTTAAATATTTTGATACAGATCCATATGCTTCCGGGTATTTCGGATTCCGAACTGTGAACAACCACATGATCATAAAATCGTTCAAAACAACAGCTCTTTAAAAAAACACCTCAGCCCCCTGTATTTGTTGAGATTCACACGATATCCCCCCTGTGGTTGAACACTAATTCCCCCTAAAACAATAGAAGTATTTTAGAACTTGCAATCAGATAACAGAACTAAATACTATTTAATCATTACAATATGAAATATCTAAAATTATCTTTATTGCTAGTCATACCCATTATTCTTAATTCATGTATGGCGACTTCAAAGAAAACAGAAGCCCCAGAAATTGCATCTCAAATAGAGTTCGCAGACAAACAACTATCACTCTTATTAGCTGTTGCAGAACAGGAAAACAATATTCCAAGAACCTTAGATGCCAATGGAAATATGCATTGGATCCATAAAAGATTTGATTGGACGGAAGGTTTTTATCCAGGCTCCAATTGGTATTTATACGAATTGACAAAGAATGAAAAATGGAAAATAGCAGCAGAAAAATTTCAATCAATTTTTGAAAGTCATAAAAACTATACTACAAATCATGATCTTGGTTTTGTATTTAACTGTTCCTATGGAAATGGTTATCGATTGACTGGGAATGAAGAATTCAAAAATGTAATGATTACCGCAGGTAATTCTTTAATTACAAGATTCGATCCAACGGTGGGATGCATCAAAAGTTGGGATGTAGAAAAAGGATGGCAATCCACAAGAGGTTGGAAATTTCCTGTGATCATTGACAATATGATGAATCTAGAATTACTTTTTGAACTTTCTAAAATCACAGGAGACACCAAATATCAAAATGTAGCTATTGCACATGCAGATACCACTTTAAAAAACCATTTTAGAAAAGATAATAGCTCGTATCATGTCATTGATTATGATCCCGAAACAGGTGCAGTAAGAAATAAACATACAGCCCAAGGTTATGCACATGAAAGTTCATGGGCACGTGGTCAAGCTTGGGGTATTTATGGGTATACAGTATGTTACCGCTACACAAAAAACCCAATTTATTTGAAACAGGCTGAAAAAATAGCCAACTTCATTATCAACTATCCTGGTACACCAGAAGACGGGATTCCTTATTGGGATTACAACGCTCCAAATATACCAAACGAGCCTAGAGACGTTTCCGCTGCAGCTGTGACCGTTTCAGCACTAATCGAATTAGATGGCTATTCAAAAGAATCGTATCTTCCTGCTATTAACAAAATCATGAACTCACTAGCCAGTCCAAAATACACTGCAAAATTAGGAGAAAACAAAAACTTTCTTTTGAAGCATTCTGTTGGTAGTATTCCTCACAACAATGAAATTGATGTACCTTTAAATTACGCGGACTATTATTATCTAGAAGCTTTAAGTAGGTATAAAAATTATTCTAAATAAATCAAATGAAAACAAAACACTTATATTTATTTTTCATCACCGTTTTCAGCGTGACTGCACATTATGGGCAAACTTCTCCAACATGGGAAAATTTTGTTACTGCAAAAAAAAATGGAAAAGAGGCAATTCTTCCCGATTTCTCATATGCCGGTTATAAATACAGCGAAGTAGAAATTCCAGATGTCACTTATAAAACATTTGATGTTACCGATTTTGGTGCTGTTCCTTCTGACTCCAAATCGGATAAGGAAGCCATTAAAAAAGCAATTGCAGCAGCTATCAAAAACAGAAAAGGAATTGTTTTTTTTCCGAAAGGCACATATCATATCAATACAGATTCTGATGATCAAAGTCAAATCATCATAAAATCTTCTAACATTATATTTAAAGGAGAAGGAGACGGTGAGAATGGCTCCATCCTTCATTTTATGAATGATTTACCTCCAAAAGACCCTAAAAAAATGTACAGTTGCCCAAGCGCAATTCAAACGAGCGCTGGAGGATCTGATAGGCTATTAACAGAAGTTACCTCCAATGCAAAACGAGAAACTTTCCAATTAAAAGTTAAAGATCCTTCAAAATTAAAAAAAGGAGACTGGATCATTCTTAAACTGATCAACAACGATAAAAAATTGGTGCAAGCCGACAATGCTCCTTTGGAAGTTGAAGATGCATGGAAAACTATTATCAACAAAGGAGTTCAAGTAAACGAACGTCATCAGATAGCTTCCATTAAAGGAAAAACAATTACCTTTTTTGAACCAATTCATTACAACGTTGAGAAAAAACATGGTTGGCAAATTTATAGCTACGCCCATTCTGAAGGCTTAGGATTTGAAAACATGCGCTTTGAAGGGAATTGGGACAAAGAATTTGTACATCATAGATCCGCTGAGGATGATAGTGGTTGGGGAATTCTAAAAATTTCTAGAGCTGTAAATTCTTGGGTAAGAAATTGCACGTTCAAAAACGTAACGAATCCTTTGGGGTTTTCACAAGCAGCATATAGTACTGCTATCAATATTACCATAGAAGGCAACATAGGTCATAGCTCTGTAGATGCAGGGGGTGGTTCTACGGGTATCCTAATTGCGAAAGTAAATGATAAAGCTGGGATGCATCATGCGGTCGGAGTTGGCGGAGGCAGTACCTCTGCGACTGTTATCTGGAGAAGTAAATATCCTGCCCATACTTCTTTTGAATCACATGCCTCTCAGCCAAGATGCACCTTATTTGATAATATTGAAGGTGGATTTTTTGCTGGTCGTGCCGGTGGAGCTCGTCAGAATTTACCAAACCATGGACGTTATTTAGTTCTTTGGAACTACAAACAAACAAGCCCTGCTACTAACGATTTTCGATTTGTAGCAACTGATTCTTGGTATTGGCGAATAGTACCCCCTATTATTGTCGGGTTTCATGGTGAACCAACTACCTTCAATAAAAATGAAGTACAAATTGCAGAAAGTATAGGGAATCCTGTACAACCAGAATCTTTATTTGAAGAACAATTGAAATTAAGACTTGGGAAACTGCCAAACTGGATCCAAAAACATCAATAACCTTAAAATATTTATATCATGAAAAAAATAGTAACACTACTTACCATTGCTGCATTTTCATTTGGAGCGCAAAGTCAAAGTCAAAAATTAATCGTTAAGGAAGATGCCTTTATTCAAGGAGGGAATACAGCTGACACGGCTTTTGGTGAAAGCACACCAAAAAATTTAAGAATTTTCAACTCTAATGCTGATTCTAAATACGCTCGTATCACATATTTAAAATTCGAAACGCCGAAAAAGTTAAAAAGTGTTGATAAAGTAACTCTTCATATTCCCTTAAAAGTATATAAAGACGATAATCAGCCAGAAGCTACATTTAATTTAGAAATCTATGCTGTTGAAAATGATAAGTGGCGTGAACTTTCTATTACTTGGTCTGGTGCTTTAGAATTAGGTGAATTGGTAGCAAGTATGGAAGTTCCTCAGTCGTTGGATGGAAAGAATCAAAAACTAGAAATTGAATTGGATGCAAAAATTGTAAGTCAACTTTTTAATGGTAAAAAAGACAGAAAAATTACTTTGGCATTGGTAAATTCTAATTTCAATAAAATTAGTTCTATGGCCCCATCTAAAGAGCAATCGCCTAAAGTTGCTTCTTATTTGATGATAGAATAAACTCAAATTCCAAAAAACTTTTGAAAAGGATGAGATTACTCATCCTTTTTACTTCAACCCAACTCCTATGTATTTAAAATATTTTTCACTTTTCACACTTACAATTTTAACTTTATCTTGTAGTTCTCAGAAAAAAACAAAGTTAGAGACATCAGATAAAAAGCCTAACGTGTTGATCATATTCCCTGATCAACTACGTCGTTATTCCGCAGGATTTTGGTCAGAAG
Source organism: Flavicella sp. (assembly GCF_029238425.1). GTDB lineage: Bacteria > Bacteroidota > Bacteroidia > Flavobacteriales > Flavobacteriaceae > Flavicella. The sequence goes on along the minus strand of NZ_JAQWGB010000013.1, from coordinate 22,730 downwards.
CCCCTTATAAAGATTTTGTCAAAGGGAAATCTGACCCTGTCGTTACCCCAAACATAGATGGTTTGGCTAAAAACGGAATTGTATTCACTAATGCCATCAGTAATTTTCCATTATGCAGTCCCTATAGAGGAATGCTTATGTCAGGTAGATATCCCGAGCAAAACGGAATATGGAATAACTGTAAAATAGGAAGAAAACACAGCTTAAAAGACGACATTAGCACCATTCCTGATTTGTTTTTAGAAGCAGGTTACAACACCTCCTATTTTGGAAAATGCCATTGGCTAAAAAACGATCCTTTATTTGATAAAAACGGGAATTATGTTGGAACGACAGAAGCCCCTGGAGGCCATCATGTAAATAAATATGATACATATGTACCAAGTGACAAAAGGCATGGAATCGAATACTTTTATCAAGCGTTGAAAGACGAACATTTCAATCCAAGAATTTATTCAAATGATCCGGATGCTATTGAAGGGAAGAAAGATGGGGAATTACATCTACCCAAAATGTTTTCTGCAAAAAATGAGGCTGAAAAAATTATTTCTTATTTACACAATAAAAAATACAGAGATCCAAACAAACCTTTCTGTATGATCTGGTCCATGAATCCACCTCACAATCCATGGGATGATGCCAATACAGATATGGAATCTTTGCATGAACATTATGATACAGACAAATATCCTCATATTGATAAGGACTTAGTGGTTAGAAAAAATGCTGATGTTACTATTGCAAACTATGCAAGACATTATTATGCAAATGTTACAAGCGCTGACAAATATATCGGTTATGTATTAGAAGAATTAAAGAAAACTGGAGAACTAGATAATACTATTGTAATATTTAGCTCCGACCATGGAGAAATGTTAGGAAGTCATGGTTTAACTGGGAAAAACGTTGTCGAATTAGAATCTTTAGCGATCCCTTTTATAGTGCACTGGCCCGAAGGTGTTGATGCAGGTATTTCAGATATAATTATGAGTGTTCCAGATGTTTTACCCACTGTGATGGGATTAGCTGGTATTGATAAAGACATCCCAAATGATATTGAAGGAACCAATTACGCATCCTTACTAACAGCTCCTTCAAAATCTGATCTAAAAAAGCCTGAAGCGGCTCTAATTATGCTTGGCAATTCACGTGGCGTACAGACGAATAGATATACTTTCTGCGTACAAGAAAACAAAAAACCTTGGGATAATAAAAAAGCAACTTCAGTGGCATCCGTTTTCTTTTATGATAATGAAAAAGATCCTTACCAATTGCATCAAATTCTTGCCTCAGAACAACCTGAAGTAACCGATAAACTTCTTACTACTCTGAGTGAGTTATTAAAGAAAACGAATGATCCTTGGTATCAAAACAAAAAATATAGTGACCTAATTCCATATCAATAAAAACTGTTCTCATGAAAATCTGGTTCATTTCAATCTTTTGCATATTTCTTAGTTGTACGAAACCTACAATGGATGGTTTTGAGCCTAGAATTTTAAAAAAATTCAAAAAAGAAGGGATCTCTTCTAATCTACCTGATTACTCCTATGCAGGTTATGAATACGGAGAAACAAACATTCCTATACAAGATGATTTACATGCTTTTAATGTATTGGATTTTGGTGCAATACCGAACGATTCAATTGATGATACTAAAGCGATTAATGCAACCATTGAAGCAGCAGGGAATAATAATGGAGGAATTGTAAAATTCCCCAATGGTACTTTTTTAGTTAATTCTACCCCTAATAAAACTAATATTGTACACATAAACCATAGTAATATTATTCTAAGAGGTGCTGGTTCCTCTAAAACGGGAACGGTCATTTTAAGTGGAAGCCCCACAAATCAGGAGGAAACGGATAGCCCTTGGTTGTCTCCTTTTGTTTTTCATAGTGGTCTAAATTTACATGATACCCATAGTTTTTTTCATGTTGATTCCATGCCTTCGACTACAAATATCACAACAAGCATTCCTAGTAATGCCACACTTATACCCGTAGGTTCAACTGAAAATATTTCAACCGGAGACTATATCATCATTTCTCTTCAAAACACAAGTGCAAATGGAAACTTAATGCACGAATTAATGCAACCTCTAGTATTTGAAGATTTTCAAAAAAGCTATACAGAAGCTGGAAAAGAAAAAGCTAGATCTTTTCAATGGTTAGTGGAAGTGGACCGTATTGTTGATCCTCAAACCCTGTTGATCAAACAACCTACAAGAAGGGAATTAAATAAAAAATTCAATCCCCAGATAACCGTTATACCTATGCTTAAAAATATAGGTGTAGAACATTTTTATTTCAAATCTGCATGGAATGGTAAATACAAACATCATCTAAACAGAGAGATGGATTACGGATGGGGAGCTATCAATTTACATAGAGTCGCAAATGGATGGATTCGAGACATTCACATAGATAATTATACACAAACTACCCATCTTGTGAATAGTAAAAATGTCACCATCGAAAACATCCTTATCACAGGAAAAAAAGGTCATTATTCTCCTAAAATGTATCACTCTTCAGATAACCTTGTGCAAAACATTAATATTCAAAGCCAAATGACACATGGTCCTAGTTTAGAAGGTTGTTCTTTCGGTAATGTTTTTCGAAATATTCAATTCAAATACCCCTCTACGATTGACCTGCATGGAATTGGAAACCCCGGATTTTGTCCACCTATGTACAACTTATTTGAAAACATAACCAATATTGAAAAAATTGCTGGAGGAGGTGCTCCACAAAATTTACCGCATGCTGGAGAATTCAATACTTTTTGGGATATTGAAATGCAAGGTTGGAAAGATGGAAAATACAACGAGCTTTTTTATTCTTGGATCTGGAGAAACCCCGAACAATTTAATAATGAAATGCATATAGATTGTCATAAGCAATACCTTCGAAGTAATGTAGTTGCCATTAGATCCAAAACTCCGAATTGCAGATTAAGCATTGAGCATACCTCAAATAATCGAGAAGATGCTTATATTTATGTAGAGGCTTTAAACATTACTAAAAAAGTAATTCCTTTATACAGTACTCAGTTAGCGATTAGGCTCAGCAAATAAATGTTTTCGAACATTTTTACCCTCCCATAAAGCCAAACTACCCCCCATTTATGCCACGCGTTACTTTTAATTTTATGGATTCAACCTTAATCGAACTAATTAAAAACTAAATGAAAAAAAATAATCTTAAAAATCCTCTAATTATACTCGTTTGTATAAGTGTATTTTTAGCAGACTTTAAAATCTATTCGCAAGATCAATCTTTTGAGACAGCGGAAGTTCCAAATAATTGGTCCGCCTCCTCAGGCTCTTTAACTATATCCGACAAACATTATAAACTTGGTAAAAAATCTTTGCAATGGGACTGGAATGCCAATGATGTTTTAACCGTGTCTAACTTGCATCAAAATGGCTTGGTCAAAGAGGAAGTTTTAGAGTATTATAAAAACATGTTTAGAATGTGGATTTATTCAGAACAAGCTATTGATAATGCAGCTTTTCAATTCGAATTTCAAGACAATAACAATGCCACTCAATTTAACTATGATTTTTATTTAAACTTTACAGGTTGGAGAGCGGCATCAGCAAGTTATAAAAATGAAATGAGTGGAGCCAAAAGTAATGATGATATCAGAACTCTAAAAATCAAAGCTCCCTCTACGGGCAGTGGAACCATGTATTTTGATTACATCGATTATACCATGGACAGAAACACTTCAAGGGCTCCTGATTATCAGTTAACGTTTATAAATGCTAATAATAATGAGCATTGGGGAGATATCGTTTATTTTCAATCTCTACCCAAAACGGTGCCTTTAGATGAAAATCCGACGGAACAGGAAAAAAATGATCTTGCTAAAGTAAAACAAGAATATAATGATTTTATTTTAAGTAACAAACCTGGTACTGATGCTGTAAACACAGCGATTGCGGCATATCAAAGTCTAGAAATCAATTATGCTAATGGCATCACAACAGGGGTCCCAATATATGGAACAGATTATTCCGATAGTCAATCGATTGCTGTTGTGGATGATTTTATTCATGTTTTAGCAAGAGATTACAAGCACAATAACACCAATACAAGTCTAACTTATTTTCTTAATTCCATTCGATATTTATTAGATCAAGGTTATGCAGAAGGTAGTCTAGTAGAAACCATTCATCATATAGGTTATAGATTTAGAAACGTTGCGAAATCTATTCATTTAATGAAATCTGAATTAGAAGATGCAGGGCTTTGGAATGCATCACAAAAAATGGTTGAATGGTATGCTGCTTTAGATATCATTTGGCATCCAACCGCGCATGATAGCAATATGGACGATGCGCTGACAAGATCTCTTCCCTTATTAGGGGCCTGCTTGTACAAATCAACGGAAGCGGAACAAATTCAATATTTAAAAGGATTTAGGAATTACGCTCAAACTTGGCTAACTACCTATGCCAAAGAAAAAACTGGAGTTAAGGTAGATTATACCGGTTTCCATCACAATGTATTTTATCCACAATATGCATTTGGTTCCTACAAAAGTCTTTCTCAAGCGGCAAATTATATTTCAAGTAGCACGTTTGGTATTTCTTCTGAAAAAAGAGACGTTTTCAAAAAAATCCTTTCAGTTGCCAGAGTTGTAATGTCAAAAGATAACTTTAGCAATTCTCTTTCAGGAAGATCTCCTTTGAATGATATTTCTATCACTAGTGCCTATAAACACCTTGGTCTGATAGCCCCGGTTGATGAACAATTGGTTGCTGCATACAATTATATAGAAGGATCCGATAGCGATACAAATTCTTACCCAGCAGAAACACCACCAAACGGATTTTGGCAGATTAACTTTTCTAATTTAGGAGTATATCGACAAGACAATTGGGTGGCAGATATAAAGGGGTTCAACAAATATTTTTGGGGGACTGAAATTTACACCAAAGACAATCGATACGGACGCTACCAAAGCTATGGAGCCGTGGAAATTATGTATCCAGGAGGACATGTAAATTCTGGATTTGATATCAACGGATGGAATTGGAATATGCCTCCCGGAACTACTAGTATTCACATGTCTTGGAACGACTTAAAAGCTGCCATAAACAGACAAGATGAAAAAACAGATTCTAATTTTTCTGCGAGTTTAAGATTCGGCTCTAAAGCAAATTATTATGTGGACAATAAATTAGAGGGAAACATCGGTATCTTTGGAATGGATTTTACCCAGAAGGATGTATTAGAGGGTAAAAAAGATGTTACATCAACATACAATACTACTTTTACCTTTAAAAAGTCTACTTTTTGTTTTGGTGGAAAAATCATTTGTCTGGGTTCCAATATAAACAACAACGATAATAGTAATATCACAGCTACAAACCTGTTTCAAAACAAATTAAATAACACTAGTACTCCTATTTTCATTGATAATAATAACACAACTACATTCCCATACGCACCTTCTCCATTATCTTCAGAAAACAATCATTGGATATTAGATACTTTTAACACAGGGTATTATATCAAAAAAGGAGGTGAAATTGTAATTGAAAGAAAAGCACAATCTTCCCCAATGGAAGATGGTCAAGAAACCCCGGATAATACTCCAATAATGACCACCGGTAATTTTGCTTCGGCTTATATCAATCACAGTACAGCACCAACAGATCAAGGATATGAATATGTTATCATTCCTGGAACAACTGCCGCTGATATGGAAAGTTTCTCAAATGAAATGGAAAAAGAAACTCCTTTTTTCTATGAGGTCATTCAAAAAGATGCAACTGCCCATATTGTAAAATACAATTCAAAATATGGATATGTGTTATTTCAAAACGGAGCATATGGAACTACAACTCCCATAAAAAGTAATGACACTCCTTGTCTTGTGATCACAGAATCCGCTGGAAACAATCTAAATTTATCAATGGTACAACCCGATTTAAATTTCGCGAACGATAATGGCGCCAGTCAGTCAATTACGACCAGCTTGGTACTAAATGGAGATTGGACTTTAAACACAGCTTCTGGAGGAAATGTACAAATAACAGCAGGTGTGAATGAAACAATCCTACAAGTAGATTTAAAAGATGGACTACCTGTGGATATTGAATTGTATTCAGGTGTATACAACCCATATTACCCTTCTTTCTTTTATGAGGACTTTAGATACAACAGTGGTAATAGAGGATTTGATGTGCAGATTGTAAAAAACACCGATGGGCAATTAGAATCAAATCTTGGAAAAACCATTTCAGATATTGTTGATTATAATGATTCTAATGGAGAGTTTGATGAAGCGAGACCAACTGTTCGTATTCCGACTAACGAAAACAGGGACCAAAAAGCGATTTCTATTGTTGGGACAACTTCAAGTCAAAATTACGAATTGGAGGTATGGATTCCGTTAACTTCTGTGGATCTTTCAAGTAAAAACCCTTATATTGATGAGAATGATACCAAAAAATATATTTCATTTTGGACGGAATCTAGATATGCAAATGGAGGCACCTCCTCGTTATCCGTCTTAACCTCCACTGATTATATTGATGATGTAACCACTGCAACTTGGACAGACGTTACCAATCAACTTGGTAATATTGCAAATAATGATAATCAAGACAATCTTGTTTATTTAAAATCTCTATTAGATATTTCTACTATCAATAGTTCTAATTTTACCTTGGCATTTAAATACCAAAGTAATAACACTGCTCATTCATCTAGCAATAGAAATGGAATATTCTATATCTCTGATGTGAACTTTTTTAATAGTTCGGAAAACTTAAGTGCTAAGGATGTAATCTTGGAAAATCCCCTTATCATTTATCCTAATCCAACTAATTCTTTTATCAATTTAATGGTAAATGAATCAAACAATAAGGTTGCTATGGTAGAACTGTTCAATAGCTTGGGTCAAAAAGTATATCAGCAGAAATCAGCAAGACCTATTGACACAAAAAACTTCAAAAATGGTGTTTACTATATTACCGTACACCTCTCCAATGGTTCTATTATGACAAAAAAGATTGTCATTAACTAATTTCAAAAAAGCCTCATTAAAAGACATCCGTTTTTATGAGGCTTTTTTTTTGATTCGAACAATTCACCCCTCAAAAAGGAAGAATAACTCCCCTATCCGCTGTACTTAATTGAAATAATTTTACATCACATTAACCAATTAAGAACAACAATTATGAGAAAAATTACTTTAAACACAATTCTATTTTTTAGCCTCGGATTAATTTCCTTTCTGGCTAATTCTCAAACTTCATTTTATTATGAAGATTTTAGATATGAAAATGAAGGTAGAGGTTTTACAATACAAATTGTAACAAATGTAGGTCAAACCGTTGCTGATATCGGTAAAAGAGTTGGTGACATACCGGATGCGAGTGATACGGATCCTATATTCACTTCTAGACCAGCAGATAGAATTCCAGAAGGCTCTGCTAGAGACCAACGAACTATTTCATTTAAAAATGTAACAGGAAGTCCTGCTGATACGAACCATGAAATTGAAGCTTGGGCTTTGATGACTTCACAAGATCTAACAAGTATCAATGCACCAAGTGTTTCTTTTAGAACTCAACAGAGGTATGCCATTGGAGGCAACTCAAGCCTTACTATATGGGTTTCTACAAATTACACTCATGGTAATGCTCCTAATACGGCAACATGGACTGATGAGACCTCCAATATTACTGGCGAAATTGCTACCGCAGGATTAAAAGGAGAAACTTTCGTGTTAGGTGAACTAGATCTTTCTTCTTACACCAGTAGTTCTAATGTAACTGTAGCTTTTAAAAATGTAAGCGACAATTCTACTTTTGTTTCAGATGTTAATACGCATGGAACTTTTTATGTTGCTGATGTTAATTTTCAATTGACACCCGTTGATGTAATTCCTGGAAGTATCACATTAAATACTAACGGTTCTGGACAAACTGCAATTTTTGATGAACCATATGCTAGCTCTGGAGACAACAACACAAACTTTAATCCAAGATATTTCGATCGTTTATTTGCTCTAGAAAGCTATGCTACAAGATTTATTTCTGGACAGACCATACCTGTGGAGGAAGGTCCTGTTTTTAAAGTTTCGGACGCCTACAATCCAGTAATTGTTTCAGAAATTAAATATACCGTAAGAAATGCAGCAAAATCTGGTGTTGATCCAACATCTTGGAAAATAGAAGCTAGTAATGATGAAGCAAGTTGGACAGATGTTGGTGGAGGAGCATTTACCCCAACTCAAGATTCAGCTAGTGATGCAGCGGAACAAATTAGAGCCGTTAACACAAGTAACGTACCTTACAGATATTACCGAATGGTTTTAGCATCAGAATTAACTGCAGCGAACAATACCGGTTTCATCGAATTCCAAGAAGCAAATTTTACAACAATAGAAGCTACTGCCAATACTGTAAGTGAAAAACTTAATACAAAAATCACCATTTACCCTAACCCCGTAAGCTCTATTTTAAACATTCAAGAAAGTTCAGTAGAATCTATAAATAGTATCCGATTGATAGACATGACTGGTAAAACCATTTTTGAAGATAAATACAGAAAGTCTATTGATGTTTCAAATTTCAAAAAAGGAATATACATTCTACAATTAACATTATCGAATGGAAAAATTTCCTCTGAACGAATTGTGATCAATTAAAAAATAAAACGACCTCTCTTATGAAGCTCCTTGATTTTTATCAAGGAGTTTTTTATTTTAGTGATCAAACAGATTCTTTCCAACCCCATAGATTCCAAAACATTAACATTATTTAGAACAATTCGCCCCCTTAGTATGAACAATTCATCCCTCATCATAATTTTAATAATGCATTAACTTTATAGAACAATCAATTCCATTATTTTATGAAAAAAATTACATATACATTATTCTTTGCTTTACTTCTTTCCATAGGAATGTTTACTTGCTTTGCTCAAGTTGAAAACATTGTGGAGTACAATGATTTTCAATTCGATACTAATTCAGGTTTTACAAGTTTTGTAAGTCACAATCCTAACAATGTTGCAGTAGGAACATTAATCAAAAGAACGGCTAATTTACCAACCGATGAAGTTGATGCTCCAGGGACAAGTATTTTAGGATTTATCAGACCTACAAATAATATTGGTCATTATACGGATGTTAGAACTCCTAAATCCATCAAATTATCGGGTAATAGTAGTACCGAAAACTATGAAGGTATTAGTTGGCTCGTCACTCAAAGCGTAGATATCTCTAAATTACTTGAAATGTCAGTCTGCTTTGCTTCACAAAATCAATACCATGAAGGAGCTGATGATGAAGACTTTCAGGTTTTGATTGCATTCAACTATACTGATGGTGCAGATCCTTCAACCGCTACATGGATAGATGTAACAGCAAATATTACCAATATTAATGGAATCTATGCAAACGACGGAAATTGGGCCTATTCAAATCTGGATCTAGCTGATCACATCAGCACTTCAGGCTCTGATAAATTTGTATTAGCCTTCAAATACACTTACCACAATGATGGAAACCCTTTCAGTGGTACCGACAATAGAAACGGAAACTGGAATATTTCTGATGTTAAATATTCTTGGAGCGGTTATCAAGAGACCTTAGAAAACTACACAGATCCAACAAACGAATGGTCTACCGAAAGTTACGCCGGCGATAATGGATTTTCTTGGACTATAGAAGCGAAAACAACCACAAATAGAATTGGCCCTACAAAAGAGTTATACATGGTTGCTGATAAAACGGGTTTAACTTCTGGAACCATTTCTGGTGGGATCAAATCATTTGCCGTTTCTTGTAAAAATATATTCACAACAACCTCAGCAAATTTAGAGTTATTGATTAACGGAAACACTGTTGGAACAACTAGTAATACTACAAATGACGAAGAATATATTTTTAAAGTTGAAAACATTGACATCACAGGTGATTTTACTATTGGTTTTAGAAATGCTGACACCTCAAATGGTTCTGTAGCTTTCGACAATTTAATGTGGGCAACATATAGCGGAGTTGCCAGTACAAAGTCTCAAGAAAAAATTAGTTTTAGTGCCTACCCTAACCCAGTAAGAAATACGTTATTTATAAAGACTCAGCAAAATACAACGATTGACACAGTTCAGTTAATTGACCTTACAGGAAAAATAATCTATGAGTCAGCCGCGGTTTCATCTATTGATATTCAATCTATAAAATCTGGTCTTTACATTCTTTTTTTAACCACAAAAAATGGAATATCTTCCAGTACAAAAATTGTGATCGAGTAAATTAGTTTTCTAGTCAGAAAGCTTCCTATTATTAATAGGGAGCTTTTTTTTTGAGTATTCTCCCCCTTCTTTGAGACCAAAAATCCCCGTTATTAAAATTTCTAATACTATTAATTTTATCTCGTACTTAATTAATATTAAATTAGAAACATGATTTATACCTTCCTAAAAACAAATAAGTTTTTTATCACTTTCATTTTTATCTCGCAAACATTTATTTCTCAAAGTCAATACATGCCAGCAATTGAATCTTTCGAAAAAAATGAAGCCCTAGAATATTACACTCCTTCTAAAGGATCTAATCTATCTACCAGCAATCAGCATCATAAATTTGGGAAACAGTCTTTAAAATGGGAATGGACTCAACCAGGATCCTTCACCACTAAAAACCTTAGAGCATTGACTTTAGAGGAAAGTCCTTTAAAATATGGAGACCATTTTCCTGCGAGTCCTACCCTATCATTTTCAATCTACAATGAATTTGCTCAAAAAGAAAAAATAAAAATAGCTACTAAAACCAATTCTAATGAGGAAATATTTTTTGAAATTGAATTAAGTTTTACAGGATGGAGAACCATTTGGGTTCCTTATTATGAAATGAAAGGAGCAGCACCAAATAAAGAAGAAGAGTTACAAATTATAGATTTTTCTATAAGTACAAAAGCTGCGAAAGGGGCCTTGTATTTTGACGATATTGTATTTTCTCAATATCAAGATGACAGACATTCGTACCCAGATAGAGTCGTTCCTTTTATAAAATCGGACAAAGAACCAGGATCAGACCATTGGATGCCTTTGATGACTAATATGGATTTTATCAATAGCATCGAACCAACAAAAATAACTTCCACACAAAAACAAGACCTCAAGACTATTGAAAAAAAACTAGACAACGCCATTGGTACGTATAAAAAAAGAAAAGTAGACCTTGAGAAAATCAAAACATCCTTTGAGAAATTACGACTATCGGATAACGGAAAAACCATTTTAGGTCCACCAATGAATTTCAAGCAAGAGCAAATTTACTTTGATGCCAAACAACAAGGACCATTTCAAAGCAATGAGATAAATGATTTAGGAAAAATAATAAAAAACATTGGCCAAAGTTTTTCTTCTGCCTCGGCAAATGAAAAAAAAGAACTTGAAAAAATGTTTCTAATGGCAACTAATTATTATTTAGATCAAGGTTGGCAAGAAGGAGCTTCTGGTGGAACTAGACATCATATTGGTTATAATGTTAGAGAACTGGCAGAAGGCTTTTTTATGATGCGTAAAACATTAGAAGAGGCTGATTTACTAAATAAAGTCGGTGGAAGTTTACATTGGTTATTTAATTTGGGGATGGTTCTCGATGATGAAACAAAATTTCATGTCAATCTAGACTATCTTAATACCCAAGCTTACTATCATCTACTTCTTATTTTTTTAGTTGATGAAAGCAACAAACAGGCTGTAGTTTTAAATGCTTACTCAAATTACATCGGAATCACGCTAGGGCAACAAAACCAAGAATGGGGTTTTAAAATAGATGGTACATCATGGCATCACAATGGTCATTATCCCGCTTATGGAATGGGAGCTTTTAGAAATGTTCCAAGAATTATTCAAACTTTATCTGGTACAAATTTCAGAATTTCTGAAAAAGGACATGCAAACTTCAAGAACGCATTTTTAACGACTCGAGAATACAGTCAGAAATACGACTATGGATTTGGAAATGCCGGTAGACATCCTTTGGATGGCAATGACATAAAATCGTTGAAAACACCTTATTTACAAATGGCTTACTCTGGTAATCCAGAAGGAACGGAGAAAATTGACAGGGAAGTTGCAAGTGCCTATCTTAGACTTTGGGGTAAAAGTGATGCTCTAAGTCGTGACACATTTGCTAAACTTAATAATATTAAAGAAGAAAATTTAGATGGCTATAAGTCTTTGCCTTATGCAGCTACTGCAATTCATAGAAGAAATGATTGGGCAGCCATTATAAAAGGTTATAGCAAATATGTTTGGGCTTCTGAAATATATGTAGGTTCCAACCGATATGGAAGATATCCTGCGAATGGAACCATCCAACTTTTAAATGAAAAAGGAGAAGCCAGAAGTGGTTTCAAACAAAATGGTTGGGATTGGAATAGATACCCAGGTGCCACCATTATTTATCTTCCATTTTCTGATTTGGAACCTAATACTCCCCTATTGATGTATCGCTCTAGCGAAACTTTTGCAGGAAGCTTAGAACAAAATGGTAATGGAGTGTTCGGAATGATTTTAAACGAATCTAAAGGTTCTAATGCTGATGGAAATGAAGTGAACGTAGGGTTTCCAGGAAAGCTTAAAGCTAAAAAATCTATTTTTTCATTTGGAGAAAAATTAATTTGCATCGGTACCAATATCTCAAGTGTAGATTCTAAAAACCCGACACAAACCAATTTATTCCAAACCGCATTGAATAAAACAAACAATCCTACATATGCACAAAAGGGTGGATCTATTTCAAAATCATCTTATGAAAAAGAATGTGGAAACTTTGTAATTGATCCTTATGGAAATGGATATTATATCCTATCAAACTCAAAGGCCATAAATGCTAGAAAAGAACAAAACTCATATCATAATAAATACTCGATTAAAACGGGTAAAATGGACCCTAAAGGAAAAGGGCAAAAAGAAACTAAAGGAAAATTTGCTTCTGCATGGATTGATCACGGCATAAGTCCCTCTAATGCTTCTTACCAATATGTAATATACCCTTTTATGAAAAAAGAGGAGTTTAAAAAATTTGGTAAAAAAGCAAAAAAAGATAAGTCTTATAACATCCTTCAAGCAAACGCAAATGCACATATCGTGCACGACAAGCCAACCAATACCAGTGCATTTGTAATCTTTAACGCTTCAGAACCAATACAACGCGGAATTCTAACAAAGGTTTCACAACCTGCTATTATTATGTCAAAAAAACAATCTAGTAATTCTTATGAAGTTTCTATCGTACAACCAGATTTAAATTTTGAAGCGGTTAAATCTAATAGATATATAAACAATAGTAGACCCGTAAGCCTAAAAATTACCTTTAAAGGAAATTGGACTATCAAAAACAATCATGACATAGAAAAAATCACAAACGAAAATGGAAATACTTGCGTAGAAATGATTTTTCAACATGGATTTAAATCCACCTTACATCTTGAAACTGAATAGGTGAAGATCTAAAACAGAAAAAATAAATACAATCGATTGTATTTCTGTAGTGGTTTTTGTTATATTTACACGAAATTAAACACCTCTCAACCGAGGAACTAAACAAAACCAAAATGAAGAAAACACCTATAGCTATTATTCTGGCTATACTCCTATTTTCCCTAAACTCGTGTGAATCCATACAGAAAACAAAAACGATCAAGTTAGCGCATGGATTAGACATGAGCCATCCAGTACATAAAGCTATGGAATTTATGGCTAGCGATTTAGAAAAAAGATCTGGAGGTACTTTAGCCATCGAAATTTACCCAAATCAGCAACTGGGTAATGAACGTCAGACAGTGGAACTTTTGCAAATTGGAAGTTTGGGTATGACTAAGGTATCGGCTGCGATTATGGAAAATTTTGCACCCAACATGAAAGTATTCGGATTGCCATTTTTATTCAGAGACCGTGCTCATGCCTTTGAAGTTTTAGATGGAAAAATTGGAAAAGAATTATTGGATGGTGGACAAAAGTACTGGCTAAAAGGTTTAGGTTATTACGATTCTGGAAGTAGAAGTTTTTACACAAAAGACCGTCCTATTTCTAAACCAGAAGATTTGAAAGGTTTGAAAATTCGTGTTATGGAAAGTGTAACCGCTATGAACATGGTGAACAGTTTAGGTGGCTCTCCTACTCCAATTTCATGGGGTGAATTATATACTTCGCTGCAACAAGGTGTTGTGGATGGAGCAGAAAACAATCCACCAAGTTTTTATCTATCACGTCATTATGAGGTTTGTAAATTCTATTCTTTAGACGAACATACAACAGTACCCGATGTTTTAATCATGGGAACTCATCTTTGGAACAGCCTGAACAAGCAGCAGCAAGAATGGGTTCAAGCCTCTGCTACAGCATCCGTTACCTATCAAAGAAAATTATGGGCAACTGCTGAAAAAGAAGCTTTGGAAGAAGTTCAAAAGGCGGGAGTTGAAATCATCCGACCTGATAAATCAAGCTTTCAAGAAATGGTTACTTCTATGTATGAAGACTATAAAGATGAAAATGATGTGTATAGTTTGATTCACCGAATTCAAGCGGTTAAATAAAAGTATTATGGAAATTAGAAAAAAAGTAGATGCTATTTTAGGAACCACACTTTCTGTGATTATGGGAATTATGGTTATCAATGTTTTATGGCAAGTATTTACCAGATTTGTAATAGGAACTCCAAGTTCGTTTACAGATGAATTGGCAAGATATTTAATGATTTGGGTAGGAGTCTTAGGTGCCGCCTATATATCTGGAAAGAGAATGCATGTTGCCATTGACTTAATTCCTCAAAAACTGAGTGAAGCAAATCAAGTCAAACTAAAAGTTTTTGTAAATACATTAGTCATTTTATTCTGTTTCGGAGCTTTGATTATTGGAGGCATTAGGTTGGTGTATATCACCTACAGTTTGGAGCAATACTCTGCGGCCTTACAAATCCCATTAGCATTGGTTTATTTGGTGATCCCAATTAGTGGAGCATTGATCATTTTTTACAAAGTCTCAGACATCATCAACAAACAATTATTGTAATGGAATATATACCCATAATCATATTAGTTTTAAGTTTTTTAAGTTTTTTATTAATCGGAGTTCCGGTTGCATGGAGTATTGCTATTTCATCTCTACTTACCATGTTTGCAAGTATCCCTGTGTTACCTGCATTAACAACGGTTTCACAACGTATAGGGACAGGTTTGGACAGTTTCGCCTTATTGGCTATTCCGTTTTTTGTATTGTCCGGCCAGCTCATGAATAAAGGTGGAATTGCACATCGATTGATCAATTTTGCCAAAACCCTTGTGGGATCTCTTCCTGGAGGATTAGCGCTGATCAATGTAATTGCTGCTATGCTAATGGGATCTATTGCAGGTTCTGCCATGGCATCTGCATCTGCAATGGGAAGTATATTAGGTCCTGAAATGGAAAAAGAAGGATATTCAAAAGAGTTTGGAGCTGCTGTTAATATCACCTCTTCTACTATAGGTTTGATTATTCCTCCGAGTAATGTACTAATTGTTTATTCACTTGCAAGTGGTGGAGTTTCTATTGCGGCACTATTTATAGCAGGATATATTCCAGGGATTTTAACCGGTTTATTGCTGATGGTTGTTGCTTCATTTTGGGCTAAGAAAAAAGGCTACAAACTCGGTGAAAGAAGTTCCTTTAAAGCTGTTGGAAAAACATTTATTGACGCTTTCCCTAGCCTGATGCTTTTAGTAGTAGTTATTGGTGGTATTGTTGTTGGAATTTTTACAGCAACGGAGGCATCCGCAATTGCTGTTTTGTACACACTGATTTTAGGGTTTTGGTATAAAGAAATTACCGTAAAAGATTTGCCTCAAATTTTATTAGATTCTTGTGGGACTACAGCGATTGTAATGTTATTAATTGGTGCTTCTATGAGCATGTCATGGGTAATGTCGTATGAAAATATTCCTCAGAATATTTCTGAAGTTTTATTAGGAATTAGTGACAATAAAATTGTCATTCTTTTGATCATCAACTTCTTGTTACTATTTGTTGGGATTTTCATGGACATGACTCCTGCAGTATTGATTTTCACACCCATCTTTTTACCTATTATTACAAAGCTAGGGATGGATCCAGTACAATTTGGTATCATAATGGTACTTAATTTATGTGTCGGACTTTGTACTCCCCCTGTAGGCTCTGTTTTATTTGTGGGTGTAGGAATTGCTAATACAACTATTGAAAAAGTAGTTAAACCATTATTGCCTTTATTCTTAGCAATGATTTTAGCTTTAATGCTGATTACTTATGTACCTTCATTAAGCTTATGGTTGCCAAGTGTATTCGGATTATAAAAATATATTATACCAAAGCAAAAAGCCTTTCAATAAAATTGAAAGGCTTTTTTAATTTTAACAGTAAAAGCTTGTGTTTGATTCTAAAGTAGCATTGATCCGTTTTCATTAAACATAAAAAAGTCCCTTCAAAAACTGAAGGGACTTACATAATTTCGTGTAATTATTAACTTGTTAAAGACTAATATCAAGATCTTCTAAGGCCAGTTCATATGCTCTAATGCGATCTACACAATGAATCATATATTGCTTTGCTAGGCTTATCAGTTCAGTTCTTTTATTAAATTTATCTGAATGCAATAAGAATTCAATAATTTGGTTTTCTGAAGTCATTACTTTTGTTAATATGTTACTATTTCATTATTCTCAAAGTGAAATTCACTTTCAATTAAGGCATTTTCATCAGAGTCAGAACCATGGATTGCATTTTCAGCAATAGATTCTGCAAATTGATTTCTTATGGTTCCTTTTAATGCTTGTTTTGGATCTGTTGCTCCAATTAAGGTTCTAAAATCCTCAACCGCATTACTTTTTTCTAGCACTGCAGCTACAATAGGCCCACTAGTCATATAAGCTACTAATTCATTAAAAAAAGGTTTCTCTTTATGAATTCCATAAAATTCAGAGGCCTTCTGCTTATCTAATTGAGTCAACTTCATGGCGACTATTTTAAAACCTGCTGCATCAATCTTATTTAAAATTGGGATCATATAACCTTTTGCAATCGCATCCGGTTTTAACATTGTAAAAGTTCTATTTGTACTCATTCTATTTCTAGAATTTATGTATGCTTAATACTGAAGATTAATATAAAAAAGGGACTAACACTTGAATCAAATCAATAGAAAGTCCCCTAAAATTTTTGTTGTTATTTAATCAAGTGAGGTTGGAAAGCTCCTGTTTCTTGACAGCAAATTTGCTCCATTACTTGTAATAACTCTCTTTTCATTAGAGAAGTCGTATGATCTCCTCCTTGTTTTCCTAAAGCACCAACTCCATACATAAAACTTCTACCCATAAAAGTAAAATCTGCCCCACTAGCCATTGCTCTAGCGATATCCGGACCTCCTCTCAAACCAGAATCGACCATTATTTTTATTTGATCACCAAATTTCTCTGCTAAGTTTGTCATCGGTACTATAGAAGATTGTCCTGCATCTAACTGACGACCTCCATGGTTGGAAACAATAATTCCATCAACACCTAAGTTTATAGCTTTTTGAGCATCTTCTTCACTTACCACTCCTTTTATAACTAATTTCCCTTTCCATTGTTCACGAATAGAAGCTATTCTTTCTTCATTAAGTCTTCCCGAAAAGGTGGCATCCATAAATTCCCCTAACTTTTTTAAATTTAACCCTTTAGGCATATATTTCTCTAACGTTTTAAAACTAGGTTGTCCATGAATTAATGTTTGTAAGGCCCAATCAGGCTTTTTCATTACTTCAATAATATTTTTAACACTCATACTTGGTGGCATTGCCAGCCCATTACGAACATCCCTCGGTCTATATCCAAAGGTGGGTACATCTGCCAAGATTACCAATACGTCCGTACCAGCAACTGCAGCTCTATCCAATAAATCTCTTTTCATAGATTCTTCTGCAGGATGGTACAATTGAAACCAAGACTTTCCTTCTGTGATTTCCGCAATACGCTCTATACTAGAAGTAGTAACCGTACTTAAAATAAATGGGATGTTATGCTCTTTTGCAGCTTTCGCAAGAATCTCCGGAGCATTTGGCCACATCAATCCTTGAAGTCCAACTGGAGCAATCCCGAAAGGAGCATCATACGTATGTCCAAATAATTCAGTTTTCATCTCTGATTTTTCAAATTTAGATAAATATTGAGGCATCAATTCTATCTTTTGTAAATCAGTTCTATTTTTATCTAAATTGATATCTTCATTACAGCCTCCATCTAGATATTCAAAAGCAAATTTTGGCATTTTTACCATTGCTCTTTTTCTTAAATCGTCTACGGATGGATATTTTGGATTGATTGTTAGTTTCATGATATTTATTTTTCTTACTATTTATGACAATAATGTCTTGAAAATTACGAACTAGATATAGAATAACTTTACAGTACAATATTATAGGATTTATGAGCCATTGTCTCCCTAATATTTGATTCAAAGTGATACTTTTTTTGCTATATAAACATACAATACACAGATAATGCAATTTTTAAATATCATTATTCAAAGAAAAAAGGTTTGTATTCTCTAATTTACATCAGAAAAAACAAACCTTTACGCTTAAACTAAACTAAATTCTATTTTTTATAGGCAACCACATTTTGTTTAGAGACACCTAAACCTTCTATCCCTAATTCTACAACATCTCCAGGTTTTAAGTATAATTCTGGTTTCAATCCCATCCCTACACCAAAAGGAGTTCCTGTGGAAATAATATCCCCAGGTAACAACGTCATAAATTGAGAAATATGACTGATTGCTTCTTGAATATTGAAAATAAAATCTGACGTAGAACTATTCTGCATCACCTTACCATTTAACTTTAACCAAAGATTTAAATTGTTTGGATCTTCAATTTCATCGGTTGTTGCAATAAAAGGACCTATCGGTGCAAAAGTATCACAGCTCTTTCCTTTTACCCATTGCCCAGAACGTTCTAGTTGAAACGCTCTCTCACTTACATCATTGTGCAATACATACCCAGCAATATGATCAATTACTTCATCTTTCTCTAAATAAGCTGCTTTTTTACCTATCACTACTGACAATTCAACTTCCCAGTCTGTTTTAGTACTTCCTTTTGGAATCATAATATCGTCATAAGGTCCTACCATTGCGGAAGTTGCTTTAAAAAACAAAACTGGTTCTTTTGGTACTTCCATACCTGCTTCCGCTGCATGCTGTGCATAATTCAATCCAACACATACAATTTTAGAAGGCCTTGTTAAGGGAGCTCCCAATCTAACCTCATCTCCAATTTCTGGGCAAGAAGTTTCATTGCTTGCTACCCATTGCTTTAATTTATCAATACCATCATTTCCAAAAAAATCTTCGTTATAATCTGAACCAAATCCAGAAACATCAATCTTTTTTCCGTTTGCTAGTTGTACTCCAGGTTTCTCCTGCCCAACTGCTCCAAATCTAATTAACTTCATATACTATTATTTATTTTATTATTTTCCATTTAATGTTACAAACCCTCCATCTATTGGATAGTTTGATCCTGTAATAAATCCAGCTTCATCAGAACACAAGAACAGAACTAAATCTGCTATTTCTTGTGTACTTCCCATTCTACCAATAGGTTGCGTTTTAGATAATTTTTCAAACATCTCTTCCTCTTGCCCAGGGTAATTCTTACTAATAAAACCATCTACAAAAGGAGTGTGCACTCTTCCTGGTGCAATACAATTACATCTGATCCCATCATTTATATAATCCTTTGCTATAGAATAGGTCATCGTCAAAACGGCCCCTTTCGACATAGAATAAGCAAACCGATCATTTAGTCCTACTGTTGAGCCAATAGACGCTACGTTAAGAATTACTCCTCCTCCATTCTCTTTTAAAGAAGGAATACTTGCTTTGATACAATTATACACGCCTTTGATATTTACGTTATACAAACGATCCAAATCTTCCTCTTCCACTGCCTCCACATTTCCTACATGGGCAATACCAGCATTGTTTACCAAAATAGAGATATTCTCTTCTTTTGAAATGGAAGAAATTACATCTGTTACATTTTTTTGATTCGACACATCGCATTGATGTGCTTTTCCGGTACCTCCTAATTTTTCTATTTCAAGAATTGTCTCTTCCGCACCCTCTAAATTAAAATCTAAGATGTGTACCTTAGCTCCTTGCTGTGCAAATGTCATTGAAATAGCTTTCCCTATTCCGCTTCCTCCACCAGTTACTAGAGCTATTTTATTTTTTAAACTAAACTTCATACAATCACAATTATAGTATTCTATTTTTATAAAGACATTCCACGTTTCCAAGGAATAAAATCATCTTGACCTAAGATCCTGGCCTTGGTTTGCTCTCCACTTGCCACTTTTATGATATATTCTAACAAGGCCTCTCCTGCTTCCGAAATATCCATAGTTCCTTCAATGACACTCCCTGTATTAAAATCTATTATATCATTCATTTTTTGATATAATTTTGAATTTGATGCTACTTTAATAACGGGTGTAATTGGGTTTCCTGTAGGAGTTCCTAACCCGGTAGTAAACAAGATAACATTAGTTCCTGAGCCTGCCAAACCTGTTGTGGATTCCACATCGTTCCCTGGTGTACACAATAAGTTCAATCCAGGTTTTTGAACTTGTTCCGTATAATCCAAAACATCTTGAACTGGCGATGTTCCTCCTTTCTTTGCTGCTCCCGCAGATTTAATCGCGTCGGTTATCAAACCATCCTTGATATTTCCTGGCGATGGATTCGCATAAAACCCAGCACCCAACGCATCTGCTTTTTCACTGTAAACCGACATGATGTTTGAAAATTTATTGGCTATCCTTTCGTTAGAACATCTATTGATTAATTCTTGCTCTACTCCATTTAATTCTGGAAACTCAGACAAAACGGTTGCGCCGCCTAAACCGACAATTAAATCAGACACATAACCCAAAGTAGGATTTGCTGAAATACCAGAAAACCCATCGGATCCCCCGCACTCTAAACCAATCACTAACTTATCTAAGGGGGCCGGTTTTCTTTCTATTTTATTGGCCTGAACAAGACCTATAAACGTCTTTTTTATTGCCTCTGAAATTAAATCCTTTTCAGAAACGCTTTGTTGTTGTTCCAAAACATAAACTGTTTTATCTATCTTTGGTGACATTTTTTTCAAGGCATCTTGTAAAATACTCACCTGTGCATGTTGACAGCCCAAACTTAAAATAGTAGCTCCTGCTACATTGGGGTTGTTTATATAACCTGCCAATAAATTGCAAAGGGTTACCGAGTCCGATGTTGCCCCACCGCAGCCTCCATCATGAGTTAGAAATTTGATTCCGTCAATATTTGGGAACAAGGGGTTTTTATAATTATGACTATCGCTTATGATAATATCTTTAGCTAACAACTCCGATTCCGATGCTCCATTATTGTAACTCTCGACTAAACTTTTCACATCAAATTGAGCATGTTTCTTTTTTGAAAAACCCAATTCATCAACTAGTGCTTGCTCTAGAACTTCTACATTTCTGTTTTGACAAAAAACCAATGGAATGATCAACCAATTATTCTCTGTCCCTACTTTTCCATCTTCCCTATGATAACCATTGAATGTTTTATTTTCAAACTTACGAATATCAGGAGCATCCCATGACATAGTTACTTTAGTTTCCGATACTTGGTATTTTTCTGTATCGTGTTCCAAATTAGAAGTACTTATCAAACCTCCTTTAGAAATTCTCTTTATAGCTCTACCAACCAAAACACCATACATATAGACAGCATCACCTTTTTCTAAATCAACGACACTGAATTTATGTTTTGCGGGAATACTTTCTTTAAGTTGGTAAAATTTTTCTCCAAATACAACCTCAGAAAATTCTTTCAAATCGGTTAATGCTACAAGTACATTATCCTTACTATGAATTTGTAAAACCTGCTTAGAATCCTTCATAAAATGTATCTCCTGTTTTATTATGAGACAAAATTAGGATGAAAATGAAGGTAGATGTTATATCAATATAGCACTATATGATACTATTATTGCATCTTACCAATAGAAGTCATGATAAATCGCAAAATTCCGTGCTTTTTGATCAAATTGTATTGGTTTTTACGTTGTAATTTTTCAAATACTCAGAGGGGGTACAACCCATGACCAATTTAAATTGTCTATTAAAATTAGAGATATTATTAAAACCAGATTCATAACAAACAGCGGCTATATTAAACCTTTTTTCCATTAATAATTTACATGCGTAGCCAATTCTAATTTCCGTAACATATCTAGAAAACGTTTTTCTGTTCACTCGTTTGAAGTACCTACTAAAAGCAGATACATTCATATGTGCAATGTTTGCGGCCTCTTCTAGATTGATCTCTTTATTGAAATTTTTAAATATATAGGCTTGTACATTGTCTTGCACCTCACTTTTTGTAGCCTTAAAGGAATTTACGAAACCATCACTCGCTAATTTTTTAACCTCTTTATGTTTTGCCAATTTATCAAGAATCATTAAAAATGAAATGGTTTTAAGAAAACCTTTCATCTCCAACATCTCTTGAATTTCATCAATCACATCTGTTCCGACATTTAAAAACTTCAAGCCACATTTAGACCTTTCAAACAATTCTAAAAGATGAATCATTTCTGGTGTTTCAAAAAAAGCTGCTCCTAAATAATTTTGCTTAAAATGAATTGCTATTGCC
>NZ_JAQWGB010000206.1 GCF_029238425.1 Flavicella sp. | reverse complement strand
GAAAAATTAAAGCCATATATAATAAATCCCTTCTCTTTTTCTTCTTTTCGAGGCAAATCTTTATTATAAAAAAACTGCACAAGGTTATTTCCTTCTACAAAATATTTTTCATCAATAGGAATTGAAAACAATTGAGGTTTATTAAATACAGTATTCTTCTTCAACTTTAATCTATATTTTCTATTTAAAATCATTACCCCTTCCTCATCGTTATCAATATTCTCTGAAACCAAATTAATTTTCAAATTAGATTTATCTTTCACAACCACATTATATTCGGCAGAAAAATGCGCAACATCACTCTTCCCTAAATCTTCAACTATAACTTGATACCTAGGAACCTTTTTCGATTTATCCCATCTAAATATTTGAACTCCTCCGTCGATAGTTCCTTTTTTGTGATATCTCATATGACTAAAAACCCATTTTCTTGCTTCATCGGAAGTAAGTTTATTTCTAAAATATGATTGATCTGCTAAAAGCCAACCTCTTTCATTTTCTTCATATAGTTTCTTAATCGTATTCATATTCCTTCCGTATTCTGAATACCTTTCACTTTCAGGATAATTTTTAAACTTCTTGGCTTTTCTATCATAATATATTTGACGAAATTGAATAACACTATCTCCTAGATAATGTTTCCCTGAGTTTATATGTGTGGCAAAAATGACATCGCCTTCCTTTTTAAAATGATTGACATAACTAGCACCATATTTATAATCCATAAAATACCATTGCGCCAATCTTTTGTCTACTAAATTACCGGACTTTAATTTTACGCTCACCAAACTATAGACCTCTTTATATTTTACCTGACTTAGCAGCAATAGTAAAACAACTCCTGAAAAAAGCAAAACACCTTTCTTTCTTTTAAAAAAAGAAAATCGGTAGGATATAATTTTATACAACTCATATATAAACACTCCCACAAACAAATGTATCAGAGGTAACAAGTAAACAAAATATCTAGGAGCGAATGCTTCCCTGAATACAAAGCTCATCAAAACAAATGGAATGATAAAAAAAGAAAATAGGTATAACATAGGCTTAAAATTCTTGATCAAGCCTAAGAGTATACCTATTCCTGCCAAGCACAATAAAATAGCCCCTACATCATACAGCATAACATCTTTATAAACCCCAAAAACTTTATAAGGTGCTGACTCCCATAAATATTTTAACCGATCTATGTCGGGTACAATCCAGTCTACAATTTCTTGATGTAGTAATAAGTTTAACACCGATCGAGTAAATTCCAAAAACATAGGACTTATCACTAGTAATAAAATCACTAATAAAGAAACCAGTCCAACATATCTATATTTGACAACATTCTTTTCTGATTTCACAAAAATAGTTTTCACTCCCATAACTCCTAAATAAAAAGAAAGTGCGAAAAATGAAAGAAAAACAAGCTGGTGACTCAAGAAGGCTAGAATAAAAGAACCTAAAACATATAAAAAAGAAGGAATATCTATATTAAATTTCTTGAGATATTTATTATTTGTTGCAAGCTTTTTAGGCTCTACAAACATATACAAACACAACAAAAACAAGAGGAAGAAAAATTCAAAAAACGAATAATTCCGCAGCACCCTACTCCAATAAATAAGCATTAAAGAGAATATATTTAATACAGCAGCAACGAGACCAACATATCTATTATAAGTCTTTTTACCCAATAGATACACCATATACACACTCAAAGAACCAAAAATCACACTTGGTAAGCGAGCTACAACCACAGAGGTGGAAACAAACTTAAAAAGAGGCAATAAAATTAGGGTATATAAAACACCATTATTATCACCTGGAAACAATTCTCCTGTTCCTTTTAAAAAGTTCAATGCCGTATTATAAAACACAAACTCATCTCCCCAAATTGCCAAATCAGCCACAAACAAGTACCTCAACAAAAACCCTATAACAAGCAATACTGCAATTATTCTACTCTCTTGTTTCTCGATAAAATTCATTAAATATTTTGTTTGACTGATTTATGCGAAAATATCATAATCTTTAAAGTTATCCTAAAACAAAAAAAAAGCCCGAATCAAATTCGAGCTTTTTTTTAATCAAGATAGAGATTAATCTTCCAATATCCCCATCTTACCTGTTTGATAATCCATCATGGCTTGATGAATTTCTTCTTGCGTATTCATTACAAAAGGGCCATAAGTAGCCACTTTCTCTTTGAGAGGTTCTCCTGTTAAAATAATAAATTCACTTTTACTATTCGCTACTAATGAAATACCATCACCAGCTCCAGAAAAAGTAAGCATTCTGTTACCATCTTCATTTAGAGCTTCTGTATCATTAATCGTCAATTCTCCACTTATCAAATAAATCAACGCATCATGACCATTTGCTATTTCAATTTGTTTTTGAGCTCCAGCTTTTGCATCCCCCCATAACATATTTATAGAAGTCTGCGTATTTATTTTTCCAGTTTCACCTTCAAATTCTCCAGCAACAACTTTTAAATCCAAGGCTCCATCTTTAGTTGAAATCACAGGCATCTCTTTTCCTTTGACATGCTGATAAGCAGGATCCATCATTTTATGAGAGGCTGGTAAATTTAACCATAATTGAATTCCTTCTAACTTTCCTCCTTTTGCTACAAAGTCTTTTGTAGGTCCTTCCGCATGGATAATTCCTTTTCCTGCTGTCGTCCACTGCACATCACCTCCACTCACTACACTATTATTCCCTAAGGAATCTCTATGCAATTGCTCCCCTTGAATTAAAAAAGTAATCGGCTCAAAACCTCTATGCGGATGAGGCCCTAAATCAAAAGGATTGCTTTCTGGACTGATATCATATGGTCCATAATGGTGTAGTAAAATAAATGGATCTACGTCATTGATTTGAAAACTTGGTAAGGGCTGTCTCAATCGGATGGGCCCCATGTTTACAAAATTACTTTTACTTTTTGCTTGTATATTTTTAAGTTTCATGTCTTTATTTTTTTAATTACTTATTTTATTCTGTCTTTTAGGTTTTAGAAAAACAATCCTTAAAAGACTAAAATTTCACTCTTAAAAATCACAATCCTACCTTATTTTATCAAGTAAAGCATTCAGCTGTATTGCCTCTTCTTCCGTCAACCTATTCATGGTCTCTCCTACTCCATCCATATTTATTTCTTCTAACATTTTTAAGCCCAAACTAGCTATCTGAACATATACAACACGTCGGTCATTTTCACAACGAACACGTTCCATTAAGTTCTTAGCACAAAGCTTATCCATCAATCTAGTTGTATTCGGCGATTTCTCAATCATCCTATCTTTCACCGTTTGTACGGTTACCTTTTCCTTCGCTCCACGTAATATTCTCAATATATTGTATTGCTGAACACTAATTTTAAATGGCTTTAAAACGTGATTTGATTTATTTTCAATCCAATTGGCAGTGTACTTTATATTGATTATAGCCTTTACATGTTCAGATGGGAACGTAGAATTTATATCTTTTGCTAAATCTCCCATAGGCTATTAAATTTCTTTTTGAAAATTCGCTATTTCTTTTGCTAAACTTGCTTTCAATTCAGAATTTACCACTTCTCCATCTTTGAAATTATCAAAGAAAGATGGGAAAGACATACTCCCAGTAACTTTAGCTCCTAAATGAGGAAAGCTTGATGCTGCAATTTGCAATACCGTTTGCCCTCCTCTTCCACCTGGAGATGTAGCCAATAATAAAACAGGTTTTTCTCTCCAAACCTTTCCGTTGATTCTACTCAACCAATCAAATGCGTTTTTAAATGCAGCTGAATAAGCTCCATTGTGTTCTGCAAGAGAAACAACAAATCCATCCGCCCAATCAAATATTCCGCTCAATCTTTTTGCTTCTTCATGAATTCCTTCCTCCGTTTCTAAATCTATTCCATATAAAGGCAATTTAAATTCATTTAAATCAACTATCGTCAACACAACCTCATCTAATTGTTCGCCAGCATATGTTGCCAAAGTTTTATTGATAGACTTTTTACTGTTACTACCACCTATTACTATTATATTTTTCATCTTTAATTAATTTTTTATTGTTCGTATGATATCAGTTGGATTTTTTACCATTTGTGCCACCGGACAGCTTTTTGCTCTTTCTTTAAGAGCTTCTAATTGTTCTTTTGAAATCTTTTTCTCTACAACAATCTCTTCATGAATAGTTTTTACAATTCCTTGCTGCGTTAATTTGGTCTCTTCTTTGACCTCCACAGTAATTTCTCCTAAATCCCATTCCATTTTATCGGCATACGTTCGGAGTGTAATGGCAACGCAACCACCAATGGCTGATAAAAAATATTCAACAGGCGTTGGTCCTGTACCACTACCTCCTTTTTCTTTTGCCGTATCGACAGGATATGTAAATCCTCCACTTTGTGCATTGGCTTTGAAATTTACTGGACTTAGCATCACTTTTGAAGAAGGCTTCTCTTTCATTAAGCCAATCTTTTTCTAAACACATAAGAAACAATCAACAAAGTCAAAGCTATTATTGCTCCAAATTGTTCACCATCCCCAATAGAAACATGCGCTCCTATGGCTAGTAAAAAATCAAAAAAGAAACCTGCATAGGCCCATTCTTTAACGGTTTTCCATTTTGAGATCGTGATTACTAACACTCCTGAAACCTTAAGAAAAGCCAAAGGATACATGACCCAAGTAGGAAAGCCTAAACCGACAAACACAGGTTGAATTTCTGCATTATTAAAAACATACATCCCAGCAGACATTAACATCATTGCACTTAATAATCCTGTTGCAATCCAAAAAATAATTTTATTCGTTTTCATAATATAAAGTTTTAATTATGGTACAAATGTAATAAAAATAATTTTAATTACCATGGTAAATAAAACCAAGGTATATAAAAAATGATATTTGATTCCATTTTTGTACTTTAGCCGCGCAAAAATCAGCAATACTAATGGATATAAAATTCAACGCAAACGAAGATTCTAACAGACTTCTTTCAACAGATTTAAAGAAAAAGCTTTTAAAAGTTTATGAAGGTGGTGGTAAAAAGCGTATTGCTAAAATTCATGCAAAAGGCAAACTTACTGCCCGTGAACGTATTAGTTACTTATTAGATAATGACGCTAAAGCTATAGAAATTGGAGCTTTTGTGGGAGACGAAATGTACGAGGAGCACGGAGGTTGTCCTTCTGGTGGTGTTGTTGTAAAAATTGGAAAAATAAAAGGCATGCAATGTATAGTTGTTGCCAATGATGCCTCGGTAAAAGCTGGTGCATGGTTTCCGATCACTGCAAAGAAAAATTTAAGAGCTCAAGAAATCGCAATGGAAAATAAAATTCCAATTATCTATTTGGTGGATAGTGCCGGAGTTTATCTTCCTCTGCAAGATGAAATTTTTCCCGACAAAGAACACTTTGGAAGAATTTTTAGAAACAATGCCATTATGAGCAGTATGGGAATTACTCAAATTTCTGCTGTTATGGGGAGTTGTGTAGCCGGTGGTGCCTACTTACCTATTATGAGTGACGAAGCTTTGATCGTAAATAAAACAGGAAGTATATTTTTAGCAGGAAGTTACTTGGTAAAAGCTGCTATTGGAGAAAGCATCGATAATGAAACTTTGGGAGGAGCTACTACGCATTGTGAAATATCTGGAGTTACAGATTACAAATCGGAAGATGACAAAGACGCTTTAGACACCATTCAAAATATCATCGATAAAATTGGTAGTTCTGATAAAGCGGGGTACAACAGAAAAGAAGCAATTGAGCCTAAAGAAAATCAAGAAGAAATATTTGGAATTTTACCAAAATCTAGAGCGGATCAATATGACATGAACGAAATCATCAAAAGATTGGTTGATGATTCAGAATTTGAACCTTATAAAGAAGAATTTGGTAAAACCATTATTTGCGGTTATGCACGTATTGATGGTTGGGCAGTAGGAATCGTTGCCAATCAAAGAAAAGTGGTGAAAACTGCAAAAAAAGAAATGCAATTTGGAGGGGTTATCTATTCAGATAGTGCAACCAAAGCTACTCGCTTTATCTCTAACTGTAACCAAAAGAAAATCCCATTAGTGTTTTTACAAGATGTTACTGGATTTATGGTAGGAAGCAAATCTGAACACGGTGGAATTATTAAAGATGGTGCCAAAATGGTGAATGCTGTAAGCAACTCTGTAGTACCTAAATTTACTGTGGTTATTGGAAATTCTTATGGTGCTGGTAACTATGCCATGTGTGGAAAAGCATACGACCCTAGGTTGATCTGTGCTTGGCCAAGTGCGCGTTTGGCTGTTATGGGGGGTACTCAAGCTGCCAAGGTACTTTTACAAATGGAAACAGCTTCATTAAAAAGTCAAGGTGAAGTAATCACGCCAGAGCGCGAGGCGGAAATACTAAAATCTATTGAAGAAAAATATGACAAACAAACATCTCCATATTATGCAGCAGCAAGATTATGGACCGATGGAGTTATCAATCCTTTAGATACTAGAAAATGGATTAGCACAGGAATCGATATTGCAAACAATGCACCGATAGAAAAACAATTCAATCTTGGAGTAATTCAAGCTTAAACGTATAATTTATACATTTAAAAAAGGTCAATACTTAACGGTATTGACCTTTTTTTTGAACGAATAATTAAAATACTGTTTGTATTTATCTAATTGATATTCTATAAATAGTTTACAGTTTATGACATGCATCATAAAAATAATAAAGACTCGGTTTTATTTTTGAATACGAATATTTTGTAAATTCGAATCACAAAACATACAAAGAATGAGTAAAGCTATTTATATTGCCACAATAGAGTCACACACGGGGAAATCATTGGTTTCTTTGGGTCTTTTAAGAATGATGCTTACGAAATCGATTAAGGTAGGATATTTTAGACCTATTATTAATGATACCGAAAGTGGTCAATTTGACAACCACACCAAAACAGCTATCAATTTTTTTAATTTAGACTTAAAACTATCTGATTCTTATGCCTACAAGCAAAGCGAAGTTTTAAAATTACTGAGCAAAGGAAAGGTGGATGAAGTGATTCAAACGGTTATTGAAAAATATAAAAACCTTGAAGCACGTTTTGATTATGTTTTAGTAGAGGGAACTGACTTTTCTGAAGAAGGAAGTTTTTTGGAACTTGATTTAAATCTTGCCATTGCTAAAAATTTAGGAATTCCTTGTTTGATCGTAGGCTCTGGAAAGAACAAAACAACAGATGAGTTTATCAACAGTATGGAAATTACTTACAAAGCTTTCAAAAGAAAAGAAGTAGATATTCTTGGTTTAATTGCAAATAAAGTAAGTCTTGAAGACAGAGAATTGGTGGCATCGCAACTAAAAAAAGTAATTCCTAGCGAAATTCAAATTGATGTCATTCCGGAGAGCTTATATCTAGAAAACCCTACGGTAAAAGAAATCAACGAGGCTTTAGAAGGTAAAGTTTTATTCGGAGAACAATTTATCGACAATACTATTGGTAGTTTTAGTTCTGGTGCGATGCAACTAAGAAATTACCTAACTCGAATCAAAGAAAATGCTTTGGTGGTTACCCCTGGAGATAGAGCAGATATTATTTTAGGAGCTTTACAGGCCAACGCCTCTTCTAATTATCCTAAAATTGCTGGACTGATTTTAACAGGAGGGTTATTGCCAGAAGAATCTATTTTGAAACTTATTGAAGGGGTTCAATCTACAGTTCCCATTATCTCTGTTAAGGGAGGAACTTTTGGAACCACTAATAAAATTGGAGCGGTGAAGTCTAAAATCTACTCTACCAATTCTAAAAAAATATTATTGGCCTTAGATACTTTTGATTCTTATGTAAATGCAGAAGGGATTGCCAATATTCTTACGCAATACAACTCAGAAAGAATTACTCCAAATATGTTCCAATACAACCTGATGCAAAGAGCTAAGGTGAATAGAAAACATATTGTATTGCCAGAAGGAAATGATGATAGAATTATTCAAGCCGCTGCTCGTTTACAATTGTTAGATATTGTAGACCTTACGATTTTAGGTGATAAAAACACCATTCAATTAAAATGTGATCAATTAGGACTTCAGATAGATTTAGACAAAATCAATATTTTGAATCCAGAAGACTCTGTTCACAATAAAGAATTTGCACAAACCTTATACGAAGCTCGTAAACATAAAGGTATGACGGAAACTACTGCCAATGATTTGGTCAAAGATGTTTCTTATTACGGAACCATTATGGTAATGAAGGAAATGGCAGATGGAATGGTTTCTGGTGCTGCCCATACAACGCAACATACAATCAAACCTTCCTTACAATTGATAAAAACAAAGCCAGGTGTTTCGGTTGTTTCTTCAGTATTTTTTATGTGTTTGCCTGATCGTGTTTCTGTAATGGGAGACTGTGCGGTAAATCCAAACCCAAATGCGGAACAACTTGCTGAAATCGCCATCAGCTCTGCACAATCATCAGAAGCGTTTGGTATCAATGCTAGAATAGCAATGCTATCCTACTCTTCTGGAAGTTCAGGAAAAGGAGAACAAGTAGAAAAAGTAAGAGCAGCCACGGAAATAGTTTCTCAAAAATATCCCGATTTAAAAATTGAAGGACCAATTCAATACGATGCTGCAGTAGATATGAATATCGCTAAAAGCAAAATGCCAGATTCTAAAGTAGCGGGTCAAGCTTCAGTATTGATTTTCCCTGATTTAAATACAGGTAACAATACTTATAAAGCCATTCAAAGAGAAACAGGTGCATTGGCAATTGGGCCTATGTTACAAGGATTGAACAAACCTGTAAACGATTTGAGTAGAGGATGTACTGTTGAGGATATTTTCAATACAGTTTTACTAACCGCAATACAAGCAAACCAAGAATCATAATGAATATATTAGTACTGAATGCAGGATCATCGTCGTTGAAATATCAACTTATTTCAATGCCCTCTCAACAAGTGAAATGTGT
Source organism: Flavicella sp. (assembly GCF_029238425.1). GTDB lineage: Bacteria > Bacteroidota > Bacteroidia > Flavobacteriales > Flavobacteriaceae > Flavicella. The sequence goes on along the minus strand of NZ_JAQWGB010000206.1, from coordinate 5,685 downwards.
GGGATTGGTAGAAAGAATAGGAATGGATGATGCCATTTTCACACATGAAAAAGGAAAGCAAGAACACAATGAGGTATGCCCTATTCCAGATCATACCGTTGCTCTAAAAAAAGTGGAAGCTGCATTGATGCATGCTGATTATGGCGTGGTTAAAAATGTGGATGAAATTGATGCGGTTGGACATAGAGTTGTTCATGGAGGAAGCAGATTTACAAAAACCGTTATGGTAACCGAGGATGTAAAAGAAAATATAAAAGAATTATTTGCTTTGGCTCCTTTACACAATCCTGCAAATTTAACAGGTATTGAAGTTGCAGAGAGTGTTTTTAAAAATGCAAAGCAGGCGGTGATATTTGATACTGCTTTTCATCAAACAATGCCGCAAGAAGCCTATCAATATGCCATTCCAAACAAGTATTTAAGCGAAGACGAAATAAGAGCCTATGGTTTCCATGGAACGAGTCATAAATATGTTTCAGAAAAAGCAATTGAATATCTAGGAGAAAAATCAAAAAACATCATCACCATTCATTTAGGGAATGGTTGCAGTATCTCTGCAATTAAAGACGGAAAATGCGTTGAACACTCAATGGGATTAGGCCCCTCAAATGGTTTGGTAATGGGAACTAGAGCTGGAGACATTGACCAGTCGGTTATTTTTCATCTTCAAAAGAAATTTGGAAAAACAGCAGAGGAGGTAAATCATATACTACAAAAAGAATCTGGAATGAAAGGTTTGACAGGACATTCAGATTTAAGAGATATAGGAAATTTAGCAGCCGAAGGAAACAAAGATTGTATCAATGCTTTGAATTTAGCAGCACATAGAATAAAAAAATACATCGGTTCTTATACCGCAATTTTAAATGGTTTAGATGCTATTGTTTTTACAGCTGGTATTGGTGAAAACTCTAGTTTGATGCGTGAGTTAAGTTGTAAAGACATGGATTGGCTAGGAATTCAATTAGACAATGAAATCAACAACACAAGGGCTAAAGGTATTCGAGAAATTCAGAAAGCGGATGGAAAGGTAAAAGTCTTAATCATTCCGACCAACGAAGAAATTGAAATTGCCAAACAAACTTTTGATCTTTTACAGGAATCATAATTAGTAACTCTTTTACAATATTGCACATGGAAATTACATCTTTTAACAACGAGTTGGTTTTTGAAGATAAAATCAAAACCAAAGTAATCCTAGAAACATCTTTCTCTAAAGAAATCCGCATTGTAATGAAGGAAGGTCAAGAGATGAAAGAGCATAAAACAAAATTCCCAATTATTGTACATGTACTTGAAGGTTTGGTTGATTTTGGAGTACAGGGGACTGTTCATCCATTTGATGCAGGTTCCATCATAAGTCTTGATGCCAATATCCCTCATGATTTACTCGCAAAGAAAGATAGCATCATTCGATTGACTTTATCAAAACAAGATACTGTGGACCGAGTGGAAAAGGTGATTGATGATTCCACAAAACAATAGACCATGAAAACTATTGAATCCAGAAAAGATATAAAACTATTAGTAGATACTTTTTATATAAAAATTAGAAAAGAAGAGACTTTGGGCCCTATTTTCAACAAACACATCCCAGAAACGAACTGGCCTGAACATCTTGAAAAGCTAACGGATTTTTGGGAAACAAATTTGTTTGGAATTCCTAAATTCAAAGGAAACCCTACCTTAAAGCATGTCAATGTAGATAAAGGCTTGCATCATAAAGTGGATCAAGTCCATTTTGGCTTATGGTTACAATTATGGTTTGAAACCATCGATGAACTCTATACGGGAGATCTAGCGATTAAAGCAAAAGAAGCCTCCAGAAGAATGGCTCATGGACAATTTATGGCTATTTGGAATCAGAGACCAAAAACACAACAGTAAAATTCCTTGGCTTTCAATAATAAAATAAAACTCGTTGCATATGACCCTTTATGGGCAAAAGAATTTGCTTCCATCCGTTCTATTTTATTTGAGAGTTTAAAGGATAATATACTTGAGATAGAACATGTTGGAAGTACCTCAATTCCAAACTTAATAGCCAAACCAATTTTGGATATTGACATCGTTATTAACCCTACTAAATCACAACTCCATTCTGTAATCAAAATCTTAAATCAACTAGGATACAAACATGTTGGAGATCAAGGGATTTCGGGTAGGGAAGCATTCAAAAGAACAACTGAAAAAGTTCCGATATCTGATATAAACAAAACATGGATGGCTCATCATTTATACGTTTGTCAGGAAAACAGCTTAGCTTTTTTAAACCATACAACTCTAAGAGACTATTTATTACAGCATCCCAATGAAGCCGCTGATTATGGCGTTTTAAAAACAAATCTTGCTAAAAAATTCCCCCATAACATGGAAGCATATGTATCTGGAAAAACAGAATTTATTTCTTCAATTTTAAATAAAAAAGGTTTTAAGGATTCTGACCTTCGCAAAATTTCTAAAGAAAACAAGGCTTCCTGATCCTAAAAAATTATTTATAAAAAACAATACCATAGTCGAATGGACGACTGCAAAATATACGCATCTACAACCACAATCTACTGCTCTACTCACATAACTATCCACACTCATCAAGTTTAAATAAAACTTGTAAACTAGGGTAGTAATTTTTACATTTGCTTTTCAAATTTTAACAGAAGTAAATTACAATTAGAAATGGGTAGAGCATTTGAATTCCGTAAAGCAAGAAAGATGAAACGTTGGTCAGCGATGGCTAAAACTTTTACACGTATTGGTAAAGATATCGTGATGGCTGTAAAGGAAGGTGGACCTAACCCAGACACAAACTCTAGATTAAGAGCGGTTATGCAAAATGCCAAGGCTGCAAATATGCCAAAGGACAATGTAGAGCGCGCGATTAAAAAAGCAACAGACAAGGATACTGCAAACTATAAAGAAGTCTTATTTGAAGGATATGCTCCTCATGGAATTGCAATTGTTTGTGAAACTGCAACGGATAACAACAACAGAACTGTTGCCAATGTGCGTGCTGCTTTTAACAAATGCAATGGTACTTTTGGAACTTCTGGATCGGTAATTTTTATGTTTGATCATACTTGTAACTTCAGAATCAAATCTGAAGGTGTAGATTTAGACTTAGAAGAATTAGAATTAGAATTGATGGATTTTGATGTGGAAGAAGTTTTCCAAGATGAAGATGGAATCTTAATTTACGGACCATTTGAGCAATTCGGAGCAATTCAAAATTATTTAGAAGAACATAGTTTGGAAATTCTTTCTTCTGGATTTGAAAGAATTCCAACAACAACAAAAAAACTAGGAGAAGCAGAACAAGCAGAAGTTGAAAAACTACTTGAAAAATTAGAAGAAGACGATGATGTACAAAATGTGTACCACTCCTTAGAGATGTAATCCTCAAAGAACACAGTGTACAAAGCACAAACCACCTAATTCACTAGGTGGTTTTGTTTTTTAATAAATACTTATATTTAGTTATATTTGTTCAAAAAGAGAACTAATAAAGAACTAATGAATTTTAACTACTTTTTAAACTCCTATACTAAAAAGAACGGAACTAAATCGATTCGTTTAAAAATTTCAAGTTCTAACAAGGACACTCAATATATAGATTCGAAGATATCTATCAAGACCAATCAATGGGATCCTAAAAAACAAGTTGTAAAAAAACATCCTTTAGAAGATCAATTTAATTCAGAACTCAGTTACTTGATGAATGAAATACAATCTGTTTTCTACAAAAACAAAGGTGTTTCTGCAGCTCGTTTAAAAAAACTGTGGGTTGCAAGTGTTAAGTATGACTCTAATTCTTTTATTGACTTTTTTCAGTCCGTTGTTGATGAATGGGAATTAAAAAAACAACATAGAACTTCAAAAACTAACCAGATCTATATTGATAAATTAAAGATGTTTCAATCAAACATCACATTCAGTGACATTTCTGTCCAGTTTTGTAAAGACTATGAAAAATGGATGCTCAACAGAGGTAATAAACCTAACACTATAGCATCAAATTTTAAAAGCATTTACGCGATATTAAACAAAGCTGTAAAAAGTGGGGTTATTCCACATAATCCAATGAAAGGATTTGAAATAAAAACTGTAAACGTTGAAAAAATATCACTTTCTTTTGAAGAAATAATATTGCTCTCAAATCTAAAAATTGAGAAAAGGCACAAGGGCCTCTCACTTTCAGTAGATCTATTTCTATTTTCTTTTTATACAGCTGGCATGAGGTTTACAGATATGTGTAAATTGAAATGGGACAATATTATTGGCAATGATGTTGTTTATACTATGAACAAATCAGAAAAGAGAGCTGGTTCCAGGAGAATAATTCCAATGAATCCAAAAACAATTGATATTCTTGAAAAGTACAAAGACAAAAATCAGACATATGTCTTCCCTATTTTATATGGAATGGAGAAAAAATCACAAAAAGAAATAGAATATAAAATATACATTGGCAACAATAACATGAATCGATCCTTAAAGATTGCAGCTGAAAAAGCCGGAATTCAAAAAAAGATATCAATGCACATGAGTAAGCATTCCTTTGCAGATTATGCTGTTAAAAACGATGTTGGAATACTAATGCTTTCCAAGCTTTTAGGACATACTAAATTGGCCACAACTCAAGCTTACCTGAAAGACTTTTATCACAAGGAAGAATCTGACACTATGAATAAACTATTTGGATAACAATTATTAAATCAAAGCTACTATGAAAAAGATTATTTTAATTTTAATTTTAAGCCTTACAACTCATCATTCTTTCAGTCAATATTCATTCAGCTACAAAACTGAATTATGCCAATTTGACCTTGTTTACAATGATGGTTTTAAAACTACCTTTCAAGTTGATATAGACGATCCAGTCATCAAAACATTTGAAACTGCCATTGATAAATATATTAACACAGGCGAACACTGTTATATGGGAAATCAACCGCCAATTTGTGAGTTTAATTTCAGTTACACTAAAATCAATAATAAAAAAGAAAAAATAAAGAGCACACTAAGACAAGTAATGAATTTTGACTCCATAAAGTTTATTTCAATCTCAAAGGTTTACGAAAAACCAAAAACATGTAAAGAAGTTGACTACCAATGTCAAATACACCTGAAAGGCAATAGCTCTCCTCGTTTGTTTTATGCTGGATGGGTGAATGTTCAAAATAGTCATGACTATGGTTTTCACAGATTCATTGAAAGTTGGAAATCATATAAATCAGGAAACATTAAACAAAAGATAAAGTGGGATTTTAAATCTAAATGCACGTCTGATTATACTATTTTATATGTATTTGATTATTCTATCATTAAACAAATACATACCTACAGCTCCAACACCAGGGTTAAAACAAAATAATGTAATTACAACTAATGCTATATATTACTTTAATATTAAGTCTAAAAAAACAAAGGAGTATAACTCACTCCTACTCCAACAGTTGGCTTTAGCGCTATATCATACCCAGCAAAAACAGACAACCCAAATCGTTTAATTGGTACCGTAGTTACTTGAGAAGAAATACCTGTAGTTTGAATCAATGGATTTGAGTTCGTAACATCAGCCGTCATCGTGTTTTTAAAATAACTTCTTTTAACTCCAACTACTAAACGCTGTGTATTCGATATTTTAAGATCCTTTAAGGTTATTCCCAAATGAGAAGAAATTCCTCT